>JAFQHT010000028.1 GCA_017397825.1 Bacillota bacterium
ATGAAACAGATTCCAGAAGAACTGATGAGCCGCGCAGCCAGCTTTTTCAAGGTGGTAGGCGATGAAACACGCATGAAAATACTCTGCTGCATTGCAGGCGGTGAACTTTGTGTAAACGATATAGCCTCCGCTGTGGATATGACCAAATCGGCTGTATCCCACCAGCTCCGCCTTCTGAAAAACGAGGGTCTGGTAAAAAGTCGCCGTGACGGCAAAAACATGTTTTATTCTCTTGACGACCAGCATGTGGTGGATATTATCGACATCGCATTCACCCACATAGAACATAAAACTCACGAATAAAAAATGTGGCCGGAGCGTAACCGCCCCGGCCTTTTTTTATTGTCTTTTTTACTTTTTATTCTTTCAGAAGTCTCATGGAATTGATGATTGCAATCATGGACACGCCCACGTCTGCAAAAACTGCTGCCCACATGTTGGCAAAACCGAGAGCACTGAGAATCAGCACCAGAAGTTTCACACCAAGGGCAAAAACTATATTCTGGCGTACAACCGCAAGAGTTTTCTTTGCAATCTGCATCAGATCCAGAAGCTTTGATGGTTCATCCTGCATTATTACCACGTCTGCTGCTTCAATGGCAGCATCTGAACCAAGGCCGCCCATAGCAACTCCCACATCAGCACGAGCCAGTACAGGTGCATCGTTGATACCGTCGCCCACAAAAATCAGTTTTCCCTTCCGGGATTTTGCCGCCAGCAATTCCTCCACTCTTATTACTTTATCTTCAGGAAGCAATTCTGCGAATATCTGGTCAATCCCCACGGTTTTTCCAACCACCTCTGCGGCTGTACTGTTATCACCGGTAAGCATCACAGTCCTGATTCCGGCCTCTTTCAGACCTCCCACAGCCATCGCTGCATCATCTTTAAGCTGATCGGCGATGAGAATATATCCTGCGTAGCTGCCGTCTACCGCAATATGGACCACAGTTCCCGGCTCACAGGCCTCTTCATATGAAATACCTTTCAGCTCCATAAGTCTGCCGTTGCCTGCAAGCACATGACGCCCGCTGACATCCACAGACAAACCATGTCCTGCGATTTCTTCCACATTTTCTGCCGTCGTAAGTTCCAGGCCTGCTTCTCCGGCCGCCCGCAGCAGAGACAAAGAAATCGGATGATTGGAGCCCCCTTCAGCAGATGCTGCCAGACAAAGCATTTCTTCTGCACTGAGTCCGCCGCAAGGAACGATTTTTTCAACCTCAAAAACACCTTTTGTCAGGGTTCCGGTCTTATCCATTACCACATATTCAGCATGAGCCGCTGCTTCCAGATAGTTGCTCCCTTTTACCAGCACACCTGCTTTGGAAGCGGCACCGATGCCGCCGAAAAATCCCAGAGGCACTGAAATTACCAGTGCGCACGGGCACGAAACTACAAGAAAATTAAGTGCTCTGTAAAGCCAGTCGGCGAAAGCAGCGCCTTCTGACACCAGTGGTGGAACAACTGCAAGCAGTACTGCTGTAATAACTACCACAGGTGTGTATACTGCTGCAAACCGTGTGATAAAGTTCTCTGTTCTGGCCTTCTGACTTGTGGCATTTTCCACAAGCTCCAGTATACGGTTGACTGTAGACTGGCCGAACTCTTTGGTTACACCCACTTCCAGCAGTCCGTTCAGATTGATACAGCCGCTGAGTATTTCACTGCCTTCACATACATCACGGGGAACTGACTCCCCGGTCAGGGCCGCGGTATCCACCATGGATGCACCGCTGAGAATCACTCCGTCAAGAGGTACTTTTTCTCCGGGACGGATGATTATCACATCTCCCGGTTTAACCCGGTCCGGGTCGGTTTTTTCCACAGTTCCGTCAGCAAGTTTCAGATTGGCATAGTCAGGTCTGATATTCATCAGGTCTGCAATGGACTTGCGGGATTTGCCTACAGCGTAATCCTCAAAGAGCTCACCCACCTGATAAAACAGCATTACAGCCACTGCCTCAGGATATTCACCTATAAAAAATGCCCCGATGGACGCCACTGCCATAAGAAAATTTTCGTCGAAAATTTTACCGTAGCTGATATTGCGGACTGCTTTAAAAAGCACTTTGTGCGCCGTAAAAATATAGGCCTGAAGAAAAGCTGCAAGCTGCAGCCAGCCGGCCCACGGCTCATCAGGCAAAACTGCACTCACCACCAGCGCCGCAGCAAACAAAGCCCCGCTTATAATCAATCTGCGCTTTCTCTTTTTCATGGTACTACCCTTAGATTTCCTTGATTGTTACATCAGGTTCAGTCTTTTTTACAACTTTCTGAATCTGTTTGAAAATCTCATCGTAACCGGCTTCTTCAGCTTCCACCACCAGCTTGGTTGTAAGAAAACTTACGGATGCACTCTGCACACCGTCAATTTTAGCAACGCCTCTTTCAATTGCAGCTGCACAGTTTGCACAGCAAAGGTCCTCTAATAAGTATGTTTTTTTCATTATATAATCCTCCATGTATTCCTGACAAAAAATACAGTTGAGCAATCGTTCAACTATTTACAATCACATTATAGTTGAATATCAGCTCAACTGTCAATATATTTTTGAATTATTCTTCTTTATTCTTCGTTAAAAATTGCCTCGTACTCGTCACGGAGCATGGACATCAGGTGGACATCGTAAAGGACGCCATTTTTGCGGCAGTTATGGCGGAGAACCCCTTCATATTTAAAGCCCAGTGAAAGATAAAGATATGAGGCAGGGTTACCTGTATAATGATCCAGGTACACACGCTGCAGATCGCAGATATCAAAAAGATAACCCATCATGGCTTCCATGGCCTGCTTACCGTAGCCTTTGCCGCGGAGCGCCGTGTCCGCAATGTAAATACGCCAGATTTCAGCTTTCCAGCCGTCTTCAATGTCGCCCAGCACGATGCGGCCGATTTTTTCCGGCTCTCCCTCGCCTTTTTTAAGCAGAATAGTAAACTGCTCTGCTTTCGGATCCTCGTCATCGGCAATATATTTGCGGATTACATCTTCCCTGGTCTGGCCGTCACGGATGCTGAAAAACTCAGTAACTTCCGGTCTCAGCTCCCACTGATAAAAGTCATCGATATCTTCCCATACAGACGGACGGATTATTAAATCGTTAGTTTCAAATATCATGTTATGCCTCCTGTGATTTTTTCAGAACACAGTGATGTTCCAGATCCTTGTCCTGTTCTTTTTTAATTAACTTTCCTTCTTCAATAAACTTTTCTATTCTTTCAAGCAGCCAGCAGTCGTGAATTCTGTGTCCATGCGATATAAGCCAGCCTAAAACTCTGATGCTCCGGAATTCTTCGTCCATGGAATCAATGGCCATCTGAATCAGACCATCATAAAAATCATCCGGCACGCTGACCGGCTGTCCGTTTACAACTGCACGGAGACTGGTGCCCGCATCCTGCATCTCGCTCCACCGCTGAACAAAAAGATTTATAAGATCGGCAGGTGCCTGCTGCTGAAATTTTACATAATGATGCCAGTGTTCATCACCGACTTCTTCTGTGCCTTTTCTGAAAAAAATATTTCCATGGAAGAGATTGCCCCATTCAGGGACCTTTACAATGAAAATATTGTCAAGAGGCATGTCATGTCTGCAAAGTTCACTTGCAAACCAGAGCAGTCCGCAGTAATCGTCAGCATTTTCGCTGTACCATATGCGCACCGGTTCCCCGGCTGCAACCCGTGGCAGAAGCTGTTCCATGAAAACTTTTCCGTCACGGAAGTTTCTGTCTGTTTCCATATGACCATGGTCATATGCTTCCAGAAGTTCATGAAGTTCTGTCTTACGTTCATCGCCAAGCATGTTCCCTGTAATATGCCCCATACTCAGCATCAGTTCAAACCGGAAAACATCCTGCGGCTTACCACCAAGGGGCTGAGCTTCTTCCCAGTTTCTGCGCTGAATTTTTTCAAGTTGCTTCTGCATTCTTTTCTGCTTCAGGATGCCCGGCCTTTTTCCATAAAACATTACTGCCGCTTTCCCCTGTTCTTTATATTCCCCATCACCATATGTCTGAGCCTTTTGCAAGCCAAACCAGGCGTTGGTGTTGAAAGTAATTTCAAGCATGACATAGTTCCCCTTTCCTGCTGATTTACTATGTTTACAGTATACCACATATGCTCTCTTTAGCAAATGATGCTTTTTCTGAAAATTTCACATAAAAATCACAAAAAAGGGCTTGCCTTTTGGCAATATATTATATACAATATACTCATAAAATATATTGTATACGGATATCGTATACAGCTTATTGTTTAAAAAGTTTATTTACATAACTTAAGGAGGAGTACATAATGTTTAAGAATTGTATCGTAAGAAAACCTTGTAAAGCTTTAGTTGATGGTATCACAAGCGGATTATATCCAGGAACACCTGACTTCGAACTTGCTCAGAAGCAGCACGACTACTACATCGAATGCCTCAAGAAGACTGGCGTTGAAGTAGAAGTTCTCGAACCATTAGAACAGTATCCTGACTCCGTATTCGTAGAAGACCCTGCAGTTGTAACAAGAGCATGTGCAATCATCGCTAACCCAGGTGCAGAATCCAGAAACGGCGAAAAGCACGAAATTCTTCCTGCAATCAAGAAGTTCTACGACGACGAACACATTCACTTCATTCAGGAACCAGGTAACCTTGACGGCGGCGACGTTATGATGGTTGGCGATCACTTCTACGTAGGTCTTTCCGCAAGAACTAACGAAGAAGGTATCCGTCAGTTTGCTGAATACCTTGGCAAATATGGCATGACTGTTTCCCAGGTTCCATTAGAAGAAGTTCTTCACTTAAAGACTGGTGTTAACTACATCGAAAACAACATCATGCTCGTTTCTGGCGAATTCATCGACAAGCCTGATTTCAAGGATTACAAGAAGATTATCATTCCTGAAGGCGAAGAATACGCTGCAAACTGCATCTGGATGAACGGTTACGTAATCGTTCCAGAAGGTTACCCAGGAGTAGCTAAGCTCGTTGAAGAAGCTGGTTACGAAGTAATTCTCTGCGACACATCCGAATACAGAAAGCTTGATGGCGGCCTCAGCTGCATGTCCCTCAGATTCTAATTAAATCTAAATACAAAGAAAGGAATCACCGCCCGGTGGTTCCTTTTTTATTGCAGCTCACGCCCTCCCGGCGTGTGCGCCATAAGGGACTCAGGCAAGCTGCTCCGCAGCCTGCGTCCTCAGCTCCCCTTTTTTACGCGCCACAAAGGACTCGACCGGCTGCTCCGCAGCCTGCGTCCTCGGCTCCCCGCACGGTCGCCTTCGGACCGTGAGCTGCGCGAAGCGCCACCGGCGCTTCTTGCTTACGCTCACGCCCTCCCGGGTTCGAGTCCCTCTTGATAAACATAAATAAAAAAGCAACCACCGATGGTGATTGCTTTTTTATTGGTGCGCCATAAGGGACTCGAACCCCTAACCTTCGCATTCGTAGTGCGCGACTCTATCCAATTGAGCTAATAGCGCGTATGTTTCGTACCAAATTATTATACACAAACTATCGGGGTTTGTCAATCGATTTCGTTACAAAACAATATTTTTTACCAGTAATGAAATTGTTCCGTCGGGATTCTGGATAAATTCTACTGAATTCGGGTCGCTGAAAAGGTCTGCAGGAATTTTTACCTCTATGCCGTTAGGTGTTTTCACCGACTGTTTTTCGAAACGCTTCATTGTACGCGGCTGAACCAGCACAGAATCACCCAGCTCAATATGGTTGGACATTATGTCCTCTTCAACCATCGGGCGCACCTGCGGGTAATCGCGGAGAACTTCGCGGCACATTTCTCCCACCGTAGGTTCATCCTCATCCATCAGATACCCGTGGATGCGGCTCATCAGCTCCTGTTCAACCACTTTGCGGTCACCGAGAACTTCTTTGTTGGCCTTCTGGACAGCTTTTTTCACCGCCATCAGTTTGCTGCGCTCAGACACTTCCACAGTACAGCCAAGCACCTGCTCCGAAATATACGCAGACCGGGACTCGTCCATCATCAGATATTTTTTCTCGATGACCTGCGTTTCAAGAGTTTCCAGATCCACGATGAAAGCCTCTTCCAGCTTGCGGCCAATGCCCGGCAGCAGTACACGCTGACCCACAATTGAAAGATTTCCGTTCATATAATAATGGGCAAAACCGTCGTAGTAGTTCATTTTCAGCGCTGCAAAATATGTTCGGCCACTGCCGCTTTCCTTACAAAGCATGCAGATCAGGTCGCCCCGCGGAATGTCCGGATTAGCACCGAGAATTGAAAAAATACGCTCGGCCACGGCCCTGCTTTCCGCCACAAAAGCCTCCGCCGTAATCTGGTCACCGCTTCCCAGACCTCTCATACGCTGTCCAAAACTGCCCTCTTCCCGCAGAACCGCCTTCTGTGCCTCATCGCTTTCCAGACACTTTATAAAATGAGTTTCCAGAAACTCTCTGACCTCTTCATCTATGTTCATGGGCTCTTCAGAAAGCACCGCCGTCCCCGCAGCCGGATCCAGCGCGTGCAGAATCGCCCGCTCAATTTTAATGCTCATGACTGCCTCCTTTTACTTCAGGCCGCTGGCCGTGCTTGTTTCTGGCCACTGCCGTCCCTCTCCATGAATTATAGCAGAAAACCGGCCGGTTTGCACAGGGTTTATGCATAAAATCTGTTTTCAGAACTGCCCTATACCCCATACAGGTATATTGCATAAATAGTCACAAAAACGTCCTTAATGAATACATATTCTTTTTTCGATTTTTTATATTATTATTCTGCTTTTTTCGACAAAACCTTTTCTTTCACTGCAATCAAAATCATTTAAAAAGTGCTTTTTAGTCTGGCTGGTTGCTGTTATGGGCGTTGCTCCACAGACAGCTTCTTACAGCACTGGCGTTGAAAACTTCTACGCTAACGACATTGACTATGTATCTGCTGACGCATTAGCTGCTATGGCACTCGTTGCTGACAAGTACGATGTAGAAAACTTTGCTGCTGCAATCGCTGACGCAAAGGCTGCATTAGAATTATCCTACGATGCTGCAGATTACTCTGCTACAGGTTTAGCTAAGATTGCTGAAATCATTGCTACAGTTGATACTGCTACATCTGGCAGAGACCTTGCTAACAAGACAATCGCTGCTAGAAAAGCTATCGCTGCTGTAAACGATACTATCGAAAGCGAAGCTCATAACAAGGCTCTTATGGACATCGAAATCAAGGCATATCTTCAGGACCTTGAAGTAGTTGCTAGATCTGTTAAGACAGCTAAGGGCAACGTTAAGGTTACAATCAACGCTGACGTTGATTACATCATTGAAAACGGCTACACAGTAGAATACAAGTTCTACAGATCCGAATACTCCAACAAGAAGTTCGGCGCAGCTAAAAAGGTATCTGCTGAAAACGTTTACACTAACACAACAGGTGAAAAGGGTACTAAGTACTACTACAAGGCTGTTATCGTTGCTAAGAACGAAGCCGGCGAAGTAGTTGCACAGTCTCCACTTAAGCACTGCTTATACGCTTGCAGAACTTGGACTAAGTAATTGGTTTAAGGACTAAAGCACAATATCTGATCAAAAAAATTAAGGGAATCTCGCAAGAGGTTCCCTTTTTTCGCGTTTTCTGCCATAAAGCTGCTAAAATATCCACCGAATGTATTCAACTTTCAGCTTAAATGTGGTAACATATGTTCATAGACTATCAGGAAAGATTTGCAGCACGCAATGAAGAAAGGACGTACCAATGTATTCAGAAAAAAGGTTAAGAGATCTTAAAATGGCCAGGAGAATCATGTACCGGCGCGAGGAGCTGGGCTACACCAGGGAGCAGCTCGCCTGGATGTGCGGAATTTCCACATCATTTCTGCACGATGTCGAGTATGGGATGAGGGGCATTTCCACCAACACGCTCCTGAAACTTTGCAAATATCTGGAAGTACCGGCCGACTATCTTCTGCGAAATACGCCAAAATTTGACATGGCTGAGGACGAAACCTACGAAATCAAAGAACGCATAGTGGACTTCATGTGCGACCTTACAGCAAAGGAACTGGAAGCCCTGGAACAAATATGCCACATTTACGTGGACTGCATCCGCGCAAAACGGCCGAAGAGGAAGAATGTGTAGAAAAAGAATACAGGATAATAACAGCCCCGTGTGAAACGCGGGGTTTTTCTCTGGCGGGCATAGCCCTGGTTCCTCGCGGGACGCGTGCAACGCGTAAAGCGGTATGGCAGCTGCGTTGCCTTATCTGTTACTTTTTATTTTTCTTTACTTTGATCACTTCGGGAATACTTAACTGTTCGCCCAGACAATCTTCATCAAGTTGATGCTTGATATACTCCGCAATTCGCCCTTCGTTCTTACCAACGGTATCTACGTAATATCCTTTGCACCAAAATTCACGTTGCTTATACTTGTATTTCAGCTCGGGGACTTGCTCGTATATCATTGTAGTGCTTTTTCCTTTGAGGTATCCCATGAAACTTGACACTGCCATTTTAGGCGGGATTTCAAGAAGCATGTGTACATGATCACGACAAAGTTCTGCCTCTATTATTTTCACGCCTTTCCATTCACAAAGCTGCCGAAGGATTTTTCCAACCGCAGCAGCCTTCTCTCCGTAAAAAACTTACCTTCTATATTTCGGCGCGAAAACAATATGATATTTGCAATCCCACTTAGAATGCGCTAAACTATTTATGTCATTGAGACCCATATTTCCTCCTTCTCTAGGCTTAATGCAGTTGCCAGACCGCATTATCAGTCTAGCAGTTGGAGAAAATATGGTCAAACGCATAGCGGCTATTGAACCCCGTGTCAAACACGGGGTTTTCCTTATATAAAAAAACACCACCCGATTGCCGCAAACAGCAAAAAAGGTGGTGTTTTAACATCGTCATATTGCACACGCCAGCGAATGGGGTGTCTCCACCACTTCACTGGTTAGTATGTTTCCTTAATAATACCTTCCTTGAAAGCTTCAATAAGTTCTTCCAGGTCGACAACTTTTTCTTTGAGCACGAGGCCCTGGTCGGTATCTGCGATGAGCAGTCGTTCAGGCATGGTTTCCACAATTTTCATTACCGGTGAGTGGAATTCCTGTGTGCCGTCAGCCTGGAGCGGTGTGTATGGCTTGTGTTCTGCGAGGGCCATAAAGCGTGAGTTGAAGATAAAAGTGTATCCGGCAATACCGGTCTGTTTCTGGTATGCCTTGGAAATGCCGCCGTCTATTACATACAGCAGGCCGTCGCCTTTGATTGGAGATTCGCCGTCCTTGATTTTTACGGGAACGTGGCCATTGAGGATTTTGCCGGTGGCAGGGTCCAGACCGAATTCGCGGAGAATCTTTTCGCAGGCAGGTCTTTCTTTGATGAGTTTATAATAAGGTCTTGTGTGTTCCTTATGAGTGGCTTTGTCAGCGATAAAAAGTCTTTCGAATGTGGTCATCTTCGCTTTGCCGAAAAGTGGTGAGTCGCCGCCCAGCCACAGGTACCACATGATGTCGCCGGAACGTCCTGTTTCACCGGATTTACGAGGTGCAAAATATGCTTTGCGCACTTCGTCGTCCAGGTAGTCCATCAGTTCTTTGCCGCGGAGTTTCACGTTATTGAGTTCAACCCACTCAAATTCTCCGTCTTCAGTCATCGGAACACATCCGTGATACATCAGATTGCCGTTGAAAACTGTATAAAGTGCACCATGGCTGAAAAGGAAGTTGATGTGTCGCTGGAGCTTTTCTGAATTGAGGAAAGATGCTTCCAGTGCGTTGAGAAGTTCAGATTCTTCTTCAGTAAGTTCGTATGGGTTTGCTGGGTCAAGTGTCGGGAAGTTGCAGTCACGCATCGGCCATTCAACACCTTCCACTTCCACGGTTCCTTTTTCCAGATTGATTTTGTCAAGAAGCAGACGTTTTTCCAGCTTGTATTCAGGATGAGCCTTGATTCGCTGGCCTTCAACCTTAAACTGGCAGATTGCGATTGCTTTGTGCATCTTGGCTGCAAGTTCTGGTGGTACAGGGTCGTATTTGTTTTCTTCGAGAATGTGCGGTCTGAAGAATTCGCAAGGGTCATCGCCGTAAACCTTTTCTGCAAAAGTTGCCAGTGGTCTCAGGTTGATTCCATATCCCACTTCCAACATGTCAAAGTTATTGTAGCTGATGTTCATTCTCAGCAGGTTGGTTATGCAGGCCCAGTTTCCGGTAGCCGCACCCATCCATACAATATCGTGATTACCCCACTGGAAGTCTACATCGTGGAAATCTACCAGGAAGTCCATAATTGTATCCGGATGCGCACCTCTGTCAAAGATGTCACCTATTATATGGAGCTTGTCCACAGCCAGACGGCTGATTGCTTCTGTGAGTTCAATTATGTAATCTTCTGCCACGCCGCAGGCAACTATTGAATTAATGATCTGCGCGTAATAGTTGGAACGGTTTGCATCATCATCAGCATGAAGAAGTTCGTCCATGCTGTAGTCCATGTACTTAGGCAGACGCTTTCTTACTCTGTAACGTGTGTATTTAGTGGAAACTGATTTACAGATTGTAATTAAACGATAGATAGCTGTAGCACACCAGTCGTCAAAATCTTTTTCGCTTTTTTTACGGCGGGCAAGCTCTGCTTCTGCATTGTAAATGAGAGCTGCCAGATCTTCTCTGTCTCTTTCACTGAGAACCGCTCCGTAATGTTCGTCAATTTTTGCCTTGATGGTGCCGGAAGCACTCTTAAGCATGTGTATGAAAGCACCATGCTCACCATGAAGGTCACTGAGGAAATATTCAGTACCCTTCGGTAAAGCAAGGATTGCCTTGAGATTTATGATTTCTGCGGACGCCGCCATCTTGTTCGGATAGTCCTTTGCCAGTCTGTTTAAGTATTTTAAATCTGCCATGTTGTTCTCCCTTTTTTTCGATTTTGGGTGGTTGGTTTTAAAGTGTATGATTATTTTATCACAGTATGCTCTGGCACAAGGGCTCACGCTTAGTCCTCGTCGCAGGCAATTTCACATCACGGTGCTCTGTTTGCAGAGAGTCCGGCAAACTCGCCTACGGCTCAGACAGTGCCGTCCTCTTAGCTGCTCACATTCGCCCCTTAGCTGGCAAATTGCAAGCTGCTCCTGCGGAAACCGCTTTGACCCCAATGCCAGAACACACTGCAATGTAAATAATCTTTCACTTTAATAATACATTGCCAGTCGCTTAAAATCAATAAATTTCTACCCCAGAATAGTAGTGTTTCAGAATTTCTTTATAGTCATATCCTTCTTTAGCCATGCCATCGGCGCCGTACTGGCTCATGCCCACTCCGTGGCCGCTTCCGCTGGATGTAAAGACAATTTCCATCTGCGAATCACTGCTGCCATTCCAGCCACTGCCCTCTCTGAAGCTGATACTGAACAGTGCTGAACTGAGGCCAAGCGCAGACCGGACCTGCGTCCCTTTCAAAGTCACATCGCCTATCTGCATTTTGTCTGTCCGGCCGCCTGCAGTCCTTGAAATTATCTTGACTGAAGCCGGATTTATTTCCCCGAAGTCCTTTTCAGGGAATGCCGCCCTGATTTTCTTTTTAAACTCTTTCATGGACAAAACAGTCTCTTCATCTCTGTGAGTTGTCTCCTCTTCATAGGGACTGGAAACGCTCACCAGATAAGGCACCGCACTGACAAAAACATCTTCTGAGTTTTCAGTCTGCCCGCCACTGGAGGAAAAGAAAAGCGGCTGGTTTACCAGCTTTCCATCATAATAAAGCAGCTGCCCTTCGGTATCTTTACATGCCTTTTTTACCTTTGCCCAACCTTCTTCTTCCCAGCCTTTTTTGTGAATGCTGATCAGTTCTGCTTCAGGCTTGTAAACCTGGCAATGGGTGGTATTGCACACAGGTGCTTCTGGATGTTCTTCCGGCCCGCCGCTTCCGTATTTTTTGATCTTGCTCATGGCGTAAGTACGGGCCGCGATGGACTGGGCCCTGATGGCCTCTTCATGAAAATCCGCCGGCATTTCGCTGGCAGTCACACACGCCGTATAAGCCTCAAAATCAACTTCTGAACACTTTTTTTCTGCAGCATCCCAAACTTCGATTGTTGCAGGAATCTGTACCTTGTCCTTAAAACTGACGCCCTGAAGGCCTTTTATATTCACATCTCCCAGTGTGCCAGCTGCCACCACTACTCCAAGCGGCACCAGCAAAACACACATCACTGTTGCTACTGCTATCTGCAGATAATCCCTGAACATCTTCACTCTCCTCCTGCAGGATTATATGCAAAAAGGCGGTGAATTATCACCGCCTTTGTTTCTTCATTATTCAGTTTTCACCTGTTTCGCGCCACGTCTTGTTAATCGTCAATTCTGGTAATCTGCGCACCTAATTCCCTGAATTTTTCGATAAACTTTTCGTAACCGCGTTCGATGTGGAAAATTTCTGAAATTTCAGTCTGGCCTTCTGCCACCAGTCCTGCAAGAACCAGTGCTGCGCCTGCTCTCAGGTCTGTAGCCATAACCTGGTTTCCTCTCAGTCTTGAGTTTCCTCTGACTGTTGCCTTGTTACCGGCCGTTTCAATGTGGGCACCCATTTTGTTCAGCTGGGCCACGTGCATGAAACGGTTTTCAAATACAGTTTCAATTACCGTACTGGAACCTTCCACAGTGGTAAGGTAAGCCATGAACGGTGACTGTATGTCTGTAGGAAAACCCGGATAAGGCAGCGTCTTTATGTCAGTTGAAGACTGTGGTCCAAGATCTGCTCTTACGATAATATCCTCATCTCCAACCTCAATACGCACTCCGCATTCACGGAGCTTCGCAATAATAGGTTTTACGTGATCAGGCACTGCATTGCAGATATGAACCGCACCTTTAGTAATGGCTGCTGCCAGCATAAAGGTTCCTGTCTCAATTCTGTCTGGGATTACTGTGTGGCGGGCACCGCCTAACTTGGTAACGCCTTCGATTTTGATTGTGTCAGTTCCTGCCCCTTTGATCTTTGCCCCCATCTTGTTGAGGAAGTTGGCAAGGTCAACGATTTCAGGCTCTTCTGCAGCGTTTTCAAGAATAGTTGTTCCATGGGCAAGTACTGCTGCCATCATAATATTTTCAGTTGCTCCTACGCTAGGGAAGTCAAGGTAGATTGTATCACCAATAAGTCCCTGGCTGCCTGCAACTGCTTCTATATAATCATCTTTGAAGATGATTTCTGCGCCCAGCGCTTCCAGTCCTTTGAGATGTAAATCAATAGGTCTTGCACCAATGGCACATCCGCCCGGCATAGGAATTCTTGCAATGCCTTTGCGGGCAAGCAGCGGTCCCATAACCAGAATAGATGCTCTCATTTTATTTACAAGTTCAAACTGAGCCTCTGTGGAAATAATGTCTTTAGTTGTGATGGAAAGTATATTTTCATCCACCTGAACAACTTCAGACCCCAGAGATGTCAGAATTTCTTTCATAAATGTAACGTCTCTGAGCTGAGGCACATCTTTGATTACACATTCATCTTCAGCAAGAAGAGCTGCGGCCATCAGTGGCAGTACTGCGTTTTTCGCACCACTAATAACGACCTCGCCTTTAAGAGGGCCGCTCTGCTGTACAATATATTTTGCCAATTTAAGCCTCCATCAGCCTATAATTTTTTAAGTTCGTCAAGACATTCTCTGCAAACGTTCTTGCCGTGTATATTTTCAACATCTTTAGCATTTCCGCAGAAAATACATGCAGGCTCATACTTCTTGAGCATGATATATTCTCCGTCTACAAACACTTCGAGTGAGTCGTCAGTTTTGATGTTAAGATTTCTTCTTAATTCTACTGGAATAACTACTCTTCCTAATGGGTCTACCGGTCTTACAATTCCTGTTGCTTTCATTTTCTAGTCCTCCTCAAATTCATTATCCTTTCTGCTTGGATTTTTTACTGTTCGGTTTGTTCCCTGATTTTTTCATCATACCTGCAAGGGACGATGTTGCATTGACAAAATTAGTCGCTGCATTAACCATATTCTGGTTCCCCTTGATAGCGTTGACTACAGTTCCAACCGTATCTGCCGCGCCTTCAATAATCCCGTCTACCTTCTGAGCCTTATCGGCTGCTACGCCGGAAACCACTTTAGCATCGGCCATGATTTCGTCAACCTGTCTGAGGGTTTCAATCAGCTTTCTGATTAGTAAAATAAGATACACCAGCAGGATAATGCCGGCAATCCCAAGTACTGACAAAAGCACGCCCTTCCATGTAATAGTAAGAGTAACTGGCATTGCATACCTCCTTATTTTATTTGCGACATCGCACATTTTTATATGAAAAAATGCAGTTGCCCGCAGTTAGTCATATATGTTTATTATAACCCATAAATGGAAATAACTTCAACATATTTTTAGATTTTGTGTCATAAAATTTTAACGTATTAAACTACTTATTCCGGGAGGATTTTACAATTGATGAACTATATATGGGCCGGCATAATTATGGTCTCTTTTACTTATTCCTGTACTGCAGGAAACCTTGAAAATTTCGGCCAGGCGCTTATGAGCAGTTCCCAGAATGCTGTGTCATTTATAATAAATCTTGCGGGCATTATGGCCATGTGGAGCGGTCTGATGGAAATCGCTGAACGTACCGGTCTGATAAACCGGCTTTCTTCCATTCTCATGCCCTTCACCAAGCTTCTCTTTCCAGGGCAGAAAGATCCGGAAACCCTTTCCTGTATCATCATGAGCTTTATGTCCAACATTTTCGGTGCCGGAAACAGTTCCACGGTTTTCGCACTGCGGACCATGGAAAAACTTGATCAGCAGAATCATCACAACCCGGTGGCCAGCAACGACATGTGTACTTTTGCAGTGGTAAATATGGCTTTTGCTCCTCTGATTCCTGTAGTCACTGTGCAGATACGGGAAGAACTGGGTTCGGAAGATCCTTATTCCACAATTCTGCCTGCAATCCTTGTCTGTATCTGTACTCTTGCAGTATCCATCGCGGCCTGCAAATACTTCGAAAGGAGAAAGCCACATTGAACCAGTTTTTTTCTGCAGTTTCTGCCGGGTTCGTTCCTGTTATGGCATCGGTCATAATCGGTTACGGACTGTTTAAAAAAGCCCCTGTCTATGATTATTTTATTGAGGGTGCCAAGTCCGGTCTTCACACTGCCGTGGATATTCTTCCTTTTATAATTGGAATTTATATCGCAGTAAACGGGCTGTCTGCATCAGGATTTCTTGACTTTGTCCACATTGTTTTCAGGCCTGTATTTGAATTTCTCGGAATTCCTGCGGAACTTCTGCCGCTGATTTTTCTCAGGGCAGTTTCCGGCAGTGGTTCTTTTATTATTCTGCAGAACATTCTTCAGGTCTGCGGCCCGGATTCTTTTGCCGGGCGTGCTGCCTGTGCCATGGCAGGCGGCTGTGAAACAGTAATATACGCACTGGCCCTTTATTTCAGCGTTACCGGCGTAAAAAAAACGAGGCACGCGCTGACCGGCGGCCTCATCGGTTATTTTACTGGAGTTGCTGCGTCCCTTGTAATCTGCAGCTACTTGTAACAGTTTCTGAGATTTTCGGTATATGTACCGTCCATATTGTAAACGTAAAGCGGATTGTGCATCTTAAGCTGCCGTCCGCCGCCTTTTACAAAATGAACCAGAATTATATTAGGAGCAGTTTCCTTATTGGGACTCACAAAACACATGTCTTTAGGTTCCAGACCATGCTTACGTCCCAGACAGCATATGTCTACAAGACGTGATGGACGGTGGACCATGAAAAAGTCGCCTTTATCCTTCAGAAGCCATGCTGCACATCTGATGAAATCTTCCAGGTTTGCAGTAGTTTCATGACGGGCAATAGATTTGGCACTGTTGGCACTTTTAAGACCACCACCACCTTCTGTATAAGGCGGGTTGGAAGTAACCACATCTGCTTTGCCTTTAAGGTCATGTCCCCAGGTCTGTCCGGATTCCTTTACGTCTCCGTTGATAAAAGACAGGCGACCGGTAAGGTTGTTAAGACAGGCGTTGCGGAGAGCTCTGTCATAGGATGCTGTCTGGAGCTCCACGCCGGTAAGTCTGGACCAGCTGGTTTTATGACTGAGGATTACAGGGATTATACCTGTTCCGGTTCCCAGATCCACGCAGATTACATCAGTTCCGTTTCTTACTGCAGATGAAACTACATTTTTTGCAGCAAAATCAGCCAGTATGACGGCATCTACACCATAGCAGAATTCTTCAGGTTTCTGAATCAGTCTGAGTTGTCCGAAGCCTGTTTCATCAACTCTTTCGCCTTCCTCAATATTAACTTTTCCGCCCAATCCATCCAGAAATTCTGTCATATTCAGTCCTTGATAAGTTCTTCTATTTCTTTCATTGTTGCAGCATCAACACCTTCAAAAAGATTCTTGTTGGAATTGTCTCTGCGCTTTTCAATTCTTCTAATATCTTCCTTTTTATATGTGTAAATATCAGGTGAAAGTTTTTCTTCGTGCTCATCATGGCCATTTTCTTCATCCTTCTTACCCTTTGCAGGTTTTTCATCGATGAAAAGTCTGGCTCTGATTTTATTTTCAAGAATATTGGTATCAACAACCTTGGCAAGTCCGTCAGGTGTTTTGATTTTTTCGCCAGGTTCAGGCATACCTCTTCTCAGTTCCATATAAATATCGTTTTCGTACTTAAGGCAGCACATAAGTCTGCCGCAGATACCTGAAATCTTTGCAGGGTTCAGAGAAAGGTTCTGTACCTTGGCCATCTTGATCGAAACAGGTTCAAAATCAGCCAGCCAGCTGTGGCAGCAAAGTGCTCTTCCGCAGCTTCCGATTCCGCCCATCATCTTGGCTTCATCACGCACACCAATCTGGCGTAGCTCAATTCTCATCTTGAACACACTTGCCAGATCTTTTACCAGTTCTCTGAAGTCTACTCTGCCGTCAGCAGTAAAATAGAAAATAATTTTGCTGTTGTCGAATGTGTATTCCACATCAATGAGCTTCATCACCAGACCATGCTTGTCGACTTTTTCCTGACAAAGCTGCATAGCACGTTCTTTTTTCTTCACGTTTTCGATATGCTGTTTGTGGTCTTCTTCGTTGGCAATTCTGATGATTTTTTTCAGTGGTGCCACGATTTCGTCTTCAGAAACTTCTGTAGCTTCCATGGTAACAGTACCGAATTCCATGCCGCGGGCAGTTTCAACAATTACGCTGTTACCTATATTAAGTTCAAAATTATCCGGGTCAAAAAAATACACCTTACCGGCAGTCTTGAATCTGACCCCTATTACCTTTACTTTATTCAATTTATCCTCCAATTTTCAGCACCAGATTTTTAAGTGCGTAATTATAGTTTACATTCATAAGCAGGTCTCTGCGGGCCTCCTCAATAAGCCCCACAGCCCTGAAAATTTCTTCTCTTTTCAGAAGCCTGCCCCTCGGATCTTTTTCCAGAAGCAGATTGCGGTAAAGAATCTGCAGCCCGTCAAGTATCCTGAAAGCATCTTCTCTGTTTTTTACACTTTTCGACAAAATCTGCTTAAGCGTAAAGAATTTTTCTCCTTCAATAAGCGCATCCAGAAGCTTATCCGCGTCTTTCAGAGATTCTTTGTCAGTATCATCTTCCCCATTGAGTCTGTAAAAAATGCAGCGGGACTTAATTGTATCCAGCAGATTCTCCCTGTTTTCTGAAAGAAGCAGAATCACTGTTCCCGGATAAGGTTCTTCCAGAGTTTTTAGAAGTCGGTTCTGTGCGCGCTTGGTCATAGTATCTGCGTTGCAGATTATGGCCATATTGCGGCTTCCTGAAGGCTTCTTTTTCAGATTTTCCTGCAGTTCAAATATTGCATCGTCTTTTACCGATTTTGTGCCTGTACCTTCTGCTCTGACATAATAAAGGTCTTCGCAGTTGTCATGGTCAATTTTGCGGCAGCTCACGCAGCTGTCACATCCGTCGCCGGGCATTTCACTGCAGCATATTGCTTTCATAAAATCTCTGGCAAAAGCCTCTTTATCGATGCAGGTATCGCCTTCAATTATATATGCATGGGACACATTACCGCCTCTTAAGCTGGCCATAATTCTTCCCACAAGTTTTTCATTGCTTTTCCAGTTACTTAATGACACTGCCCAGCACTTCCTCTAATTTTTTATAAATATCATCTCTGATTTCATCAATCCCTCTTGAAGCATCAATTCCGAAGATTCTGTCAGGATTATCTTTTTCCAGCTGAAGATATCCGTTATATACCTCCTGATGGAAAGCTACTTTTTCTGATTCCAGTCTGTCTTCCTGGTTTCTGCTCGCTGCACGGCTCTTGCCAATAGACGGATCAAGTTTCATAAGGAAAGTAATATCAGGCATACATCCTGCCACAGCATAACTGTTTATAACTGCTACGGCATCTCCCAGGTGACGTCCATATCCCTGATATGCCATGCTTGAATCAACAAAACGGTCGCAGATAACAATTTTGCCGGCTTCCAGTGCAGGCTTGATTACCTGTGCAACATGTTGTGCTCTTGACGCAGCATAAAGCATAGCTTCTGTCATATAGTCCATTTCTTTGCAGTTATTATCAAGAAGGATTTCGCGGATTCTGTCACCGATAGGTGTTCCTCCCGGTTCACGTGTAAAAACTATTTCAATGTTTTTATCTGCAAAGAATCTTTTAATATTCTCAATCTGCGTGGACTTGCCTGACCCATCCGGTCCTTCAATTGAAATGAAAATGCCTCGTTTCATGACTTTTCTCCCGTGTTCGATACACCTGCTTTTACTTTTTCCTTACAACTTCATCTGCCAGTTTGCTGAACAAATGGCCCACCAGCGCTACAAGTGGCACGCAGACCAATGCGGCCAGTGCAATTTTTGCAATTTCCATATTATGCGTACCTCCATGAAATCATAGATAATATATTTTACCACATTTCAGCATAAAAAAAAAGACATCTTAATGTCTTTTCGAAAATAAAAAGACTCAGCTTTTGCTGAGCTAAAAAAAGGTAATAAAAAACCGGCAACGTCCTACTTTCCCAGGCAGCTTCCCACCAAGTATCATCGGCGCTAAGGAGCTTAACTACTGTGTTCGAGATGGGAACAGGTGTGACCTCCCCGCTATTGTCACCGGATTTCTATGAAAGTATCTTGTA
>JAFQHT010000029.1 GCA_017397825.1 Bacillota bacterium
AACGATTTCAGGCTGACCTACGCCCTTGGAGTCGTAGCATTCCTGAACGATGATGCACTTCATTCCCTGCATTGCTGCCTGGGAAGCAACTGCTGCACCGTAGTTACCGGATGTAGCAGCGATAACGCCCTTGTAACCTAACTTCTTAGCGTGAGCAACTGCACAGGCAGCACGTCTGTCCTTGAAGGAACCGGATGCGTTAGCAGCTTCGTCCTTAGCAAAGATTCTTGCGCCGTAGCCAGGCTTTGCGTATTTTCTTGCAAGCTTAGTGATGTTTCTGAGTTCAAGAAGAGGAGTGTGACCTACGCCTGTTCTTGACTGGATTCTGTCGATTTCTTCGATAGTGTATCCAGTAGCTTCCATCAGTCCTTCGTAGTCGAAAGCAACTGAACCGGATTCAAAATCATTGAAGTCAAGTCCGAGTGAAGCCTTCATGATTTCAGCGGATCTTCCCATTACGGAATTATAGTCCTTAGCTAATTTCATTATTCTTCACCTCCGAACTGCATGATTTTTCTTAACTGCTTATCGATTTCAATGATTTCAGGAACAAACTTACCATAGCTGTGAGTGTAGTAAGGATTTACTTCGAGTAACTTACCAACTTCTTCACGGTCTGTAGCAGTAAGGATTGTAACTTCATCGCCGATTTCTGCTGTTTCATTCTGAAGAGTTCCCTTTACCCACATTTCAAAGTCTACCTGCTGAGTATCTTCAGGAATCTTTGCAGTTCTTTCAGCTGCAGGTAAAACTACTTTGTGGATGCGAACCCAATCGCCTTTTTTAGCCATTTGTGTTATCTCCTTTTAACAAGCGCGGCAGGGCCGCGGCTGCGGCTCCGCCTGCACAGATATGTTTTTTATTACTTAACGATCTTCTTGTCTTCCTTGATTAAGTCTCTGAAGTCGCCCATGATTGCGTGTGGAACTGGAATGTCGATCATAGTGATTAAACCAGCATCTGCGTTGATGCAGTGAGGGATGCAGTTCATGATCATAGCCATTGTACCGATACCGCCTTCGATTTCTGGAGTGTTAACCATGTTTACAGGTGGAACAGCGTCAAGGATTACATAGTCACCAGTGTTTACGCCAACCATTTCAGGTTCGATCTGCTGAGGGTGGTCCATATCGATTCTTCTTACGCCATCGATGTCAACCCAACCCTTCATAGCAACGCCTGCAACCTGACCAGCTGCTGCGAAACCATAAGGAGACTTTCTGTCGATGTCAGTTACGATTGGTTCCATATCCTGACCGAACTTATCCCACTTCCAGCCGAGAGCGTCACAGATCATCATTGTGGATTCTGCGAAACCTACATGACCAGCCATTGTGCCGTTTGCTTTTCTTTCGTTGAATTCTTCAACTGTGATACCGATACCCTGTTCTTCCATTACAGCAGGTCCGAATGGAGATAAGGAGTTAACTCTTCTGGATGTTACGTGGTTAACTTCTTCGCAAGCTGCAGTCCAGAGGATTACAAGAAGGTCCATGATGAGACCAGGGTTGATACCAGTACCCATTACGGAAACGCCGTTAGCCTTAGCGATTTCGTCAAGCTTCTTAGCCAGTTCTGGTTCCTGAGCCTGTGGATAAGCCATTTCTTCTGCAGAAGTAATAACGTTCATTCCTCTTTCCATTACGTATACTAACTTGTCGAATACGTCTCTTGTGAAGGAGTTTGTACATACTACTACGATATCAGCAGCGCCTGCTACGATAACTTCTTCAGCAGTTCCAACGATAACGTCTTCTCTGTCGCCTCTTTCAATGCCAGGGATTACTTCGTACATGCTCTTTCCAAGCTTTGCACCGATGTCGATAGCACCAACGATATCAACACCTTTTTTCTTTGCGAGCATCTTAGCGATACCGCCACCCATAGCACCGAGGCCCCAAATAATTACTTTTACATTTTTCATAGTCTTAGTCTCCTTTGTTAATATAAAATTGCTATAATTGTTAACATTTATGTACTTACCTGCGGAAAAGCCCGCAAATACATACTATATTATTAAGCAAATATCGTGCCATCCGGCCGTACGGATATTGTATACACGGACTGCCTATATATGTAAATATTTTGTTTAAATTTACATATACGAGGGCTTTTTTCTCAGTTTTTTTGGAATAAAACCCATTTTTACGGAAAAGAATCCAAAGTCACTTTATGTTGCCGTCATCGTTTGAATAATACTGCAGATTATATGCAAAATTATTTGCTCTTATTGTGCAATTATTTTTGCACCTACTGCCCGTTAATATGATATTTTTTCAGTTTGTGCTGGAGTGTCTGCCGCTTGATCTGAAGAGCTTCTGCAGCTTTTGATATGTTACCCTCTGCCTTTATCAGAGCATCTTTTATGATTCGCGTTTCAACTGCTGCCAGGTATTCATCCAGAGGCTGATTCGTTGTGTATTCAATCTCCGGCGCCTTGAGTTTGCGTGTATTCACAGGCATATTAAGAACCTTTTCAGAAAGCACATGCTCTTTGTCTGCCATTGAAACAGCCTGCTCTATAATATTTTCAAGTTCGCGCACATTACCCGGATAATCGTAATGTTTCAGCCTCTTGATTGCACCGTCTGAAACCATCCAGAGCTCTTTTCCAAAGCGGTTATTATGCTTTTCGAGGAATCTTTCGGCCAGAAGAGGAATATCATCCAGTCTTTCTTTCAGAGCCGGAATGGAAATGTTGATTACATTAAGTCTGTAATAAAGGTCTCTTCTCAGTTTCCCCTGCTCAATCAGGTCTTCAGGCGCTTCGTTGACCGTTGCAATTATTCTTACATTGATGGGAATATCCTTGGTTCCGCCAACTCGTCTGATATATGATTCCTGCAGCACTCGCAGGAGCTTGCTCTGAAGGTCATAAGGCATTGCACTGATTTCATCCAGAAGCAGGGTGCCTCCATTGGCCTGTTCAAAAAGCCCTGCTCTGTCAACGGCTCCCGTGAAACTTCCCTTTGTGGTTCCGAAAAGGATGCCTTCCAGCAAGGTTTCAGGAATTGCTGCACAGTTCTGTGCAAGAAACGGCTTGTCTCTCCGGTTTCCATGATAGTGAATACTCTGGGCAAACAGCTCCTTACCAGTACCGGTTTCTCCGTAAATAAATACTGAGGCATCGTTGTCCGCCGCTCTTTTGGCTCTTTCCACAACCTGGGCAAACCGCGGATTTTCACCGTATATGTCATCAAAAGTATATCTTTTTATACCGTTTTGCGGCAATGCTTCATATTCCGGATTTCCCTTCTGCAGTTCCATGAGGGTATCTGACATCTTCCATATGTTCGTTATATCCTTGGCCACTTCCACCGCTGCAACCGTTTTTCCATCTATGACAATCGGAACTGTACTGTTGATTGTGGTTATCTCTTTACTGTACAGATTCTTGTATGTCTGCTGCTGCTTCATGGTCGGCTCGTTCTTTTTCAGAGCTTTGAAGATGGTACTTTCGTTTATGTTGAGGTCCGGGAAGGCTTCATGGAACTTCTTTTCAAGCACGTCGTCCTTATTTACTTTTTCCATGTACGCCATGGCCTCATTGTAATGTTTGCCGATGCCGTCCTTGTCTACAATATATATTCCTTCATCAATCAGTTCGATGAGTTCGTCTATGATTTTCTTGTAATATTCAGCTTTCATGGCAGTCTCCTTTCGCCCTGTCCTTATATTTTACCACAAAAAAAATGTCAGTGCAAATATTTTTGCATCAAAAAAATCCCTTGTATTAGCTCTGAAAATAGTATATGATAAATGGTGAATTTTATCTGAAAAGAAAGGAAATTGCAATGTATCTGACATGTTTAGACTTAGAAGGCGTACTGGTTCCTGAAATCTGGATTGCCTTCGCAGAAGAAAGCGGCATCCCTGAATTAAAGAAAACAACCCGTGACGAACCGGACTATGATAAATTAATGAAATGGCGCCTTGGAATTCTCAAGGACCATGGCCTTGGCCTTAAGGAAATCCAGGAAACTATTGCGAGAATCGATCCACTGCCAGGAGCAAAGGAATTCCTCGATGAACTCCGCAAAATGGGTCAGGTTGTCATTATCAGCGATACTTTCACCCAGTTCGCAAAACCTCTTATGGAAAAGCTTGGCTGGCCGACAATTTTCTGCAACGAACTGGTTGTGGCAGAAAATGGCGAAATTACTGATTTCCGCATGCGTCTTCAGGACTCCAAGCTGAATACTGTAAAGGCACTCCAGCAGGCAGGCTTTGAAACTATTGCTTCCGGCGACAGCTTCAACGATCTTGGCATGATCCGCCAGAGCAAGGCAGGCTTCCTTTTCTGCTCCACTGAGCAGATTAAGGCAGCAAACCCTGACATCCCTGCCCTTGAAACATACGACCAGCTTCTTGACGCAATCCGAGAAGCAATGAAATAACAGTTAAGGAATTATATTATATGAGACTCAGAAAAGACCAGGATGAGATGCTGGAAGAGGAAATCCTTTTGATTTCAACGGTTTCCGACGCCCTTGCCCATCCCGCAAGAATTAAAATGTTTAAATTTATCATGCAGGCCAACCGCGCTATGGTTGCTGTCTGCAACAAAGACATCGTGGAACATTTCGACTACGCACAGGCCACCGTGTCCCAGCACATGAAAAAGCTGGTTGATTCAGGCCTTGTGGAAATCAAGAAAAAAGAAAAGTTTTCTTACTATTATGTGAATCTCGGCATGCTCATGCAGTACCTGAACGCAACAAAAAAGTTTTCAGTGCAGTAGCATCCCTCAGATCAACTATAAAATGCAGTCCTTTCCGGGCTGCATTTTTTGTTGTAAATATTATTTGTTGTCTGCTTTCTCAAATTTTATCAGAAGCGAAATCGCCGCTATAACAAGTGCCAGGCCGGCTAACCCATGCACAGAAACCGGCTCACTGTAAAATACCGCCCCAAACAATAATGCTGCGGCCGGCTCCGCACCTCCCGACAAAATAGATATTTTGCCTGAATCCATACGTGTCATTGACCAGTTAAAAAGATAATTGGGCAGAAACGAAACAACAACTGCATGCAGAATATAAAACAAAATACTTTTTACCGGATCTGACGCAGTAAATGTACCCATACATTCCCATTCTGCAAATGGAACCAGAAGTATAGTTGTAATCAGGAAAAAATATAAACTTATTGTAATAGTATCGTAATTCTTTACAGACAACTGTTTGGAATGAACAGTAAAAAGTGCATAAAAAACTGCAGAACCAAGGCCAAAACACATACCAATAAAGTTCCATTCCGTGTCATTTTTTTCAGAAATGCCACTAAGCAGAACACACCCTGCAACTGCAGTAATCAGACACAGGATTTTTACTCCTGTGATTTTTTCATTAAACAGAAAACGGCTGAAAACAAGCACGAAAAAAGGGCAGAGGCTGAGAAGCACACTGGCAAAAGACATGCTTAACATATTCAGTGCATAATTGTAGCACAAGTTCATCAGTAAGCATCCGCTGACCGAATAGGAAATAAAGAACGGCAGGTCTTTCGGATTAATTTTAAGCTTTTCAACGCAGCCGCGTCCGTTCTTTAACAAAATCAGCAGCACTATAATAATGCAGCAGACAGCCGAACGCGAAAATGTAATAGTAAGATTGTCAAACCCTGCCTGGGATAACGTTCTTACAAACATACCTGTTGAACCCCAGCAAATACCCGCCAGAACCGGACAAAAATAAAGTATAGCTTTCATATAGTGTTCTTCCTCTGCTGAAAAGTTGCCCGAGAAAAAAACGGCATTGTGAAGCCGCACAGGATAATGTGGCTTGCTGTGCGGCTTCCTGTATTGAATAAGAATTTATTTATGGGTAATCTGAAAACCAATTATGCTGCAGCTTTTTTGCGACTTCTTGCAGTAGTGCCGTCAGCGTATCTTACGCCAATGCCAAGTTTAGTCAGTACAAGTGCAACTATAGGATTTATAAGTGCCATGAAGCAGTATGGTCCATATGCGAGCACTCCCATGCCAAGTGTTGATGAACAGTATACACCGCAGGCATTCCATGGACACAGCGGGCTCCAGAGAGTACCCAGGTCTTCAAGTGATCTGGATAAGAAGCTTCTGTCGAGTCCCAGTTCATCGCATTTTTCTTTGTACATTGTTCCAGGTACCAGAATAGCAAGATACTGGTCGGATAACAGGAAGTCACCGAAGAAGCCTGTAACGAGTACAGCAGCAACCAGCTGAGTAGGAGTTTTAATTCTGTGGATAATCCATCCAAGCAGAGCTTCTACATAACCACACTTCTGGTAAATTCCTCCGAAGCCAACAGCCAGAATAATCAGGCTGACAGTCCAGAGCATAGAATCAAGGCCGCCGCGGTTGAGAAGTTCATCGCAGATTGCGTTGCCTGTTTCGATTTCAAAACCATAGTGGAGTGCAGTCACGCAGTCATTGAGGCTTGCACCCTGGAAAATCAGCGCCAGAAGAAGTGCTGTCGCTACGCCGCTCATCATACCCACAAGAGCAGGAACCTTCATAATGCAGGCGATGATGATTACTACAACAGGTAAAAGCAGCACAGGGCTGATTAACTTGTAGGAAGCCATCAGGGTTTCCTGAACACCATCAACCAGTGATGTATCATAGTTTCCTGAGGAACCTAAACCAATGAAAAACCAAATAACAAGTGCGATAAGGAAACTAGGTAATGTTGTGGTAATCATTGATGAAACGTGTCTGAACAGATTGGTTTCAGCTGCTGTGGCTGCCAGGTTGGTTGAGTCTGACAATGGAGACAGTTTGTCTCCGAAATAACCGCCGGAGATACATAAACCGGCTGTGATTGCAGGATTGATGCCGAGACCTTCTCCGATGGCCATGAAAGCGATACCTACTGTACCTATAGCAGTCCAGGACGAACCTGTGGAAAGACTTACAATACCAAGAATAATACCGCTGATTGGCAGGAATGAGGTAGGTGTCAGCCAGTTAAGTCCGTAATATACGATGGAAGGAATGGTACCGGCCCATACCATTGAGCCGACGAGCATGCCAACGCTGAGAAGAATCAGAATTGCTTCAAGGCAGCGGCTTACGGATTCAAAGAAGCCGCTCATTGCATCGGCAAACTTCCAGCCTGCAAGGCAGGCAATGATAATTTCTGTAACAATTGTGAGGAAAATAGGAATGTGCGGATCCTGTCCGTTTATTCCGCTGAAATATACCATGGTAACCAGCATAACGCCGATGATAAGTATACCTTCCCAGGCTTTTGCTTTGCGAGGTGTTTTCTTTTCAAGATTATTTTCCATGTGATAACCTCCTTCATTTTTTTATTAAATAAAGCTGCGGCCGCCTCCTACTCCCATATATGGCGGCCATACAGCCAACTGACAGTCTAAAGAACTACAGATTTTCTTTCCAGAGAAGCTTGTCAGATTTCTTATAAAGCTCTTCAGGGAAGTCCACATAATCAAATTCAACACCGTTGATTTCGAAAGTGATGATGCCTTTTTCCTTATCCCAGCGCTTGATGTTTTCTCTTCTGCCTTTTCCCGGAGGAATTGCACTTACAAGACGGATAGAGTTAACCCATGCAGATGAATTGTAGTTTACCCAGTCAAAGATTTCACAGATTCTCTTGTAAGGAATACGGAAAGATGCACTGTATGCAATAATGTCAGGAGTAAAGATACTCATCTGTCTTACTCTCAGGTTGTCGAGCTCAGTGAAAAGTTTTTTAAGTACAAGCGGATCATCATTGATGCCGGCAAGGATTGGGTTCTGGTTGTACATTCTGATATTCTTTTCGCGGATCTGATTGATCTTTGCACGTACAACATCACAAATTTCATATGGATGCATGATGTGGAATACAAGACGTACATCAAATTCAGCCAGAAGATCAAGCAGTTCTTCTGTAAGAACTTCAGGGTTGTATACGATAGAACGAGTGTGAAGTCTCAGATAAGGAACTCCAACTTCTCTTACTCTTTCGAAAATAGTTCTCAGTCTCTTAGGTGAAACCAGTGCAGGATCGCCGCCGGAGATAATAACTTCTTCAAGTTCAGGATGTTCTTTTAAGTAATCAATTAAAAGATCAAGGCTGTCTTCAATGACGATATTATCGCTTTCTGCCAGCTTGATAGTTCTGAAGCAGTATGAGCAATTACATACACATGCTTCAGTAGTCATGAAAAGAAGACGGTTAGGGTACTGTCTTACGATGTCAGTATTACCTGCTACAGGATAGTGATTGTATTCCTGTACAAAGTCTTCTACTTCACCAGGACCGAATAAAGTAAGTTTTTCTTCAGTAGGATATACACATTTGTAAAGAGGACCGCCGATACCTACAGCAGCAACTTCTTCATCAACTTTCTTTTTATAAAAGTCTGTTACCATTGTTGGCAGCAGGTGATTTTCCTCTGCAACACATTTGAATCGATCAAATAATGTCTGGTCATAATTATTGCTCATTTTTTATTCTCCTCTCAAAAATACTGATTATATGATATTTTCGAAACGTTTCACTTCTTTAAAGAGCAATAACCATGCCAAGCGGTTTTTCAACGTTTTCCGGCTGTTTAAAGACAAAAACGCAAAAATTTCTACCTTTTTGAGGTAAAATTTTTTGCGTTTTTGTTATGAGATTAAATTCTTTTATATACTAATCTTCATGTCCGTATTCAATACAGTGTTTGTCCATTTTATACTGAAGCGCCTGCCGTGTAAGTTTCAGTTTTCTTGCTGCTGAAGTCACATTCTTACTGGATCTAAGGGTATGCAGAATAATACTTTTTTCATATTCATCCATCTGCTCTTTCAGCGAACGGTCACTTCCCTTATTAGCCAGATACGATGGAATCAGGCCAGAAGGCTCTTCACCTACAATCAGCATGCTGTCAGGAAGATCCTGCATGGTAATAACCGATTCTCCCGCAATTCCCACAGCATACTCTATTACGTTCTTAAGCTCCCTTACATTACCTTTCCACGGGTGATTCAGCAGCAGGTTACGTACGATTTCTGTAGTACCGGAAATATGCTTGTTCAGTTTATCGCTGTACACTGATATAAAATAATCCATCATTACTTCTATATCCTCCTGCCGCTGGCGCAAAGGCGGAACCTGCACAGGTATAATGTTCAGACGATAGTAAAGGTCTGCACGCAGAAGACCCTGATTTATTGCTTTTTCCGGCTCCACATTCATAGCCGCAATAAAACGTACATCCACATGAATTTCCTTCTCGCTGCCAAGACGTCTCATCTTGCCTTCTTCGATTACTTTCAGAATCTTAGGCTGCAGCGCTATGTCCATGGAATTAAGCTCATCAAGAAAAAGAGTCCCTCCGTCCGCCATTTCAAAAAATCCCTTTTTGTCTTCTGCACCGGTAAAACTTCCCTTTTCAGTTCCGAATAGAAGGCCTTCCGCAATGGTAGGCGGCAGAGCCGAACAATTGACAGAAACAAACGGTCCTTCCTAGCGCTGGCTGCTGGTATGAAAACTTTCTGCAATCAGTTCTTTGCCCGTTCCTGTTTCTCCCCAGATCAAAGCACATGCATCACTGCCGGAAAAGTTCCGGATACGTTCCTTTATTTCTATAAGCTGCGGATTACATGTTATGATGTTTTCAAGAGTATATAACTGATGATTGGACGGTGTTTTCCCCGGAGTTCTTTTCTTATTGTATGTTTTTCTGTTTTTAGATAATATAGTTGAAACTTCCAGAGTTCCGACAACTTCCCCGCCACTTTTGATGGGGAAGGTTGAATTTATATATGTATAGTGGTCTCCATACATATCCATCAGGCTCTGTTTTTCATTTATAATCGGCGTACCTGATTTAAGTACACGGTAATGCGAGCTGTTCGCCTCGTTGAGCTCCGGATAAACTTTAAGGATATGTTTTCCTATAAATCTGTCTTTTGAAAGGCAGTCGCTCTCTTCGCTGCGTGTTGCTGCATATTCCACGATGCCTTCCTTGTTGCATACCAGAATAGCATCGGCTCGTTCATTTATTTTTTCTATGTCCTTGATATATTCTCCCAGCATATCAGTCACTCTTCCTTTCGCCTACTTATGATACGCCTCATTTTTTATAATCTTGAAGCTCCTGTAAATCTGCTCCAGCAGCACCACCCTCATCATCTGGTGCGGGAAGGTCATTTTTGAAAAACTCAGTTTATAGTCCGCCCTCTTGCTCACCTCAGAAGAAAGGCCCAGGCTGCCGCCGATGACAAAGGCCACATTGCTCTTGCCTTCAATGGAAAGAGTCTGGATTTTGTCTGCAAGTTCCGGAGAGCTAAGCTGCTTACCCAGTATTTCCAGGGTAATAACATATGTTCCGTCTTTTATTGCTCTGAGGATTGAGCGGCCTTCTTCAACCTTTACATTTTCCTCATCTGCTGCACTGGCCTTGTCCGGAAGGCGTGACTCCTTAAGTTCCACAATCTCCAGAGTGCAGTAGCGTGAAAGCCTTTTGGAATACTCGGCAATAGCATCCGTCCAGTATTTTTCTTTCAGTTTTCCTATACATATAATCTGAATGTTCACTGCAAATCCTCCTTTACCGGTCAGAGAACCATCAGCCTGCTGACTGCGTTCTTTTCCACTACTTCCATCCTCAGGTCCCTGCCCACATAATATCCTGCCTCTTCGAGAATGTTGCGTATAGTAATCTGGGCCTGCTCAGGTGTATTGTTTTCCTGACTCAGGTGAGCAAGAAGCACAAGAGGAGCTTTTTTTCCGTCCAGATAATCAAGCATTCTGACAAGGCACTGACCTGCCGCTTCATTGGAAAGGTGCCCCTTGTCGCCCAGGATTCTGTGTTTTACGTTATAAGGGTAGCGGCCATACAGAAGAATATTGCGCTCATGGTTTGCTTCCAGCACCAGTATGTCCGCATCTTTTATGTTTTCGAAGATTTCTTCGCTTACATAACCTGTGTCAGTGACAATTGCAATCTTCTTGCCGTTTTTTTCAAAAGAATATGCCAGAGGTTCCGCAGTATCATGGGACACATTGAAAGGCGTAACCTTGATGTCGCCTATCATAAAGTCCCAGCCGCCCTTGGCCACAACCAACCTGTCGTAGTCCACCGCCACTTCCTTTTCAATCATGGCGTTGATAGTTCCTTCAGAAGCATAAAAAGGCACCATTGTATTGTGGCGGGCCATCATATGTATTCCGCGGATGTGGTCAATGTGCTCATGAGTTATGAGAAAAGCATTTATTCTCTTTGCCCGGAGGTTTATAAATTCCAGATTACTGCTTATAGCTTTGCCCGTGATGCCCACATCTACCATAATATTAGTTGTTTCACTTCTTATAAGATAACAATTGCCTGCGCTGCTGCTGGCAAAAGTAAAAAGTCCTAAATCCATATTTTTCTCCAGTTATTATTGTTATGCTCTGCATTATAACATTTTTTCATTGTAAAATCCACCAAAATAGGCCATAATATACATATATCATCTTACGGAGGAAAATCATGGCGATTCTTAGAATATATACTGACGGCGGCTGCTCCGGCAATCAGTCCGACGAAAACTTCGGCGGCTGGGGTGCAATCCTTGAATACGGCGATCACCGCAAAGAGCTTTACGGCGGTGAAATCAACACTACCAACAACCGCATGGAGCTTACAGCAGTAATTGAGGCTTTCAAAGCTCTTAAAGATACCGGCCGTACCATTGAAGTTTTTTCTGACAGTTCTTACGTTTCAAACTGTTTCAGAGAAGAATGGTATGTTTCCTGGGAAAAGAACGGCTGGCGCAATGCTGCCCGCAAATCTGTCGAAAACCAGGAACTCTGGAAAGAGCTCCTCGCCCTGGTCCGTCAGCACAACGTAAAATTCTACCGCGTGAAGGGCCATGTGAATCTGGAAAGCAAATCAACAAATTTCGATAAATTATACGAAAAATTCGTCCAGTGGAACGGCACCCGCTTCACTTTTGAAGACTTCAGGTACATTACCCTGATGAACAACCGTGCAGACGAACTGGCCAACATGGGCATCGATCAGGTTCGTCCTCAGCTATAAGCCCCAGCTGGCAATATTAGTATCTGAAACATAAAAGCAGCCTCAGGCAATGTCCGGAGGCTGCGTTGTTTTTTATTGACTTTTAACGGTGATTGAATACCGGTTTGCGCTTTTCTAAAAATGCTGCAACTGCCTGCAGATGGTCTTCTGTATTGCCTGTTACTTCAAGCATTTCTGCTTCAAGACGGCAGTACTGTTCGAAATCATCATAAAACATTTCGTTGTAAATCTTTTTCTGCATTGCAACAGCCACCAGCGGACGTCCCAGAACTTTCTGCGCGAAAGCCATTGTTTCTTCTCTGAGAGTTTCTGCCGTAACTACCTTTGTTGCCAGGTTCAGTCTCTGGATTTCATCAATTCTGATTGGTTCGCTGAGTGCCATCATTTCAATAGTTTTTGCCAGACCCACATGGTGATACAGGTGATACAGACAAGCGCAGTCACCGGACAGACCCACGTTGGAGAATGCGGTGAGCAAAGAGCCCCTTTCTGTGAAAATTCTGAAGTCACATGCCAATGCCAGAGCACATCCTGCACCTGCCGCCGCTCCGTTTATCATTGCAATAACCGGCTTGGAACATTTACGTACGGAGTTTATGGATCTTGCTGCATAAAGGCCCAGGTCAAAACCGATGAAGTCACCTTTGGCCATTTCACCGATATCTCCGCCCACAGAAAAATGCTTTCCTGCACCGGTAACGACTATAACTTTTACTTCTTCATCTTTATCACATTCTTCAATGGCATCTGCAAAATCAAAGAACATCTGCTTATTAAAAGCATTACCTTCTGCAGGTCTGTTCAATGTAAGCTCCATGATACCGTTTTCTTTTTTAAGTAACAAAGTCTGATATTCCATACAGAATTCCTCCTTTTAATATTTCTATTCTCCGATAAGGTCTGTAATGTCCAGGTCTTCTTTTTTAGTAGCCTTGTATTCTTCCCCGTTGAAAACATCATAGATTACAGGAACCACAAGGAGTGTCAGAATTGTTGCGTAAACGAGGCCGCCGATGGAAACAAGAGCAATCGGCTGCATCATGTCAGTACCGGCTGTCTTGCCCACAGCCATTACAACCAGACCAAGAATTGTGGTCAGTGAAGTCATCATTACAGGGCGCATACGCGTTGCCGCTGCTTCGATGATTGCCTGGCGCTTGGTGAGGCCACGTCCTCTCAGCTGGTTAGTATAGTCAACAAGCACAATACCATTGTTTACAATGATACCTACCAGCAGAATCAGACCGATCATCGCGATGATACTGATTTCCTTGCCGAAAATCAGCAGTGCCAGCAAGCCGCCTGTAAATGCCAGCGGAATAGTAAACATTACGATAAACGGAGATCTCAGTGACTGGAACTGTGCCACCATGATCAGGTATACCAGCAGGATACCAAGGAGCATCATCTTGAGAAGTTCCCACATAGCATCCATAATCATTTCACTTTCACCGTTGAATTCGTAGCTTACTCCTTCAGGCAGTACAAGCTCTTTTATTGCCGCCTGCGCATCTTCAGTTACAAGAGTTACGTTATAATCTTCTTCCAGAGTTCCTGTCACAGTGAGGAAAGTTCTCTGGTCATTTCTCTGGATTGAAGGCATGGACTCTGTTTCTTCAATTTTGCAGACATCTTTGACTTTTACATAAACCTTTTCACCGTCAGAATTAGTTCCCTCAAGTTCAAGGTTTTTAATGTCCTTGGAAGTGAGCATTTCCTTTTCGCCGCTGGAAACAACGATATCGTACTCATCGCCGCCCAGAGTCATTGATGTAGCTGTGTTTTCAAGGGTCATGGCATCAGCAATCTGCATGTAAACCTGAGCGACTGTCAGGCCTTTTTCCATGGCCTTCTGTTTATCAACTGTAAAGTGGAGCTCAGGCTCTGCATCGGTGAGACCGTTATCGACTTCTGCGATACCTTCAACTTTGGCCAGTTTGTCACCCACTTTCTTGGCTGCATCCTGAAGCACATCATTGTCAGTACAGTAAACTTCAATGCTTACCCCGCTTCCGCCCATAGCAGAAGTATATGAAGTCATTGAAGATGCGCTGAGGATGCTTACCTGGCAGTCAAGTCCTTCGCAGGCTTTGTGAATATTTTCCGCGATTTCCCCGCCGGAAAGATTGCTTTCTTCGTCTACAATTATATAAAGGGAAACAGATGTGGTGGATGTCTGGCCCATGAGGGAACCGCCCAGTCCGCCGGCAGATTCCAGCATGCCGCCCACAGATGTTACGCCTTCTTCTTTACTTGCAATTGCAATGACCTTGTCAGCCATTTCTTTGGTTTCTTCCAGAGTTGCTTCTTCATCGTTCATGACCATAGTACCTGAAAGCTGCGGAGTCGCCATATCAGGTATGAAGATAAAGCCTTTTGCCACTGATGCATAAATGCTATATCCGAACAGTGCCACTGCCAGAAGCAGAATCAGCACTTTATGGTTCAGATTCCAGTTAAGCAGTCTTCTGTAAGCATTCTTGAATCCTGAGAAAGCCTTGCCTTCCGGCTTCACTTCTTTTTTGAGCATCATGGATGCCATAGCCGGTACCAGAGTCAGCGCAATGAGCAGGCTGGCACCCAGTGAGTAAGCAATGGTCAGGGCCATGTCAGTAAACAGCTGCTTGGTCAGGCCGTCAACGAAGATAATCGGTGCGAATACCACGGCAGTAGTAAGTGTGGAAGAAACAATGGCTGCGCCAACTTCCTTTGCACCTGCAATGGCCGCTTTTTTAGGCGGCACGCCAAGTCTTCTGAATCTGAAAATATTTTCAATTACTACAATAGAGTTATCCACCAGCATACCGACTGCAACTGCCAGACCTGAAAGTGAAATCATATTGATTGTCACCCCTGAGAAATACATTGCCACAATGGCAAAGGTAATACTGATAGGAATACTGAGCAGTGTAATCAGCGTAGGCTTCAGGTCTCTGAGGAAAAGCAGCAGTACCAGTACTGCGAACAGCGCACCGTAGCCTAAACTTTCAAGGATTGCTCCGATAATCAGGTAGATGTAATCACCCTGGTCCATGAGAGTTGTGAAGTGAAGTCCTTCAAACTCTTCTTCCAGTTCTGCGAACTTATCTGCAAGGTTGTTGGAAACCGTTGCTGTAGGGTAGTTGGACTGCTTGGAGAAAGTAAGCATGATTCCAGGATTTCCGTTTACATTGCCGTAAACCACATCTGAGTTGTCACTCATGAAAACATCTGCAACATCCCCAAGTTCGATGTCGCCCAGCCCGTCTATATTAAACAGGAAAAGATTTTCCACTTCGTCCAGATCTTTGATTTTGTCCCCGATACTGATCAGGTACTGAACATCGCCGTCCTGTACATAGCCTGCAGGCATGGAGAAGTTCTGACCCTGAAGTATTCCGGAAACCATATCAATGGTAATCATTGAGTCAAGACCTGCCTCTTCAAGGGCTTTTTCACCGGCTTCGTCGAGCTGGGCCTTTGCTGAATTCAGTTTGGACTTCTGGCTCTTCAGCTGACTCTTGGCTGAGCTGAGCTGTTTTTCTGCATCATCAAAAGAATCAATTGCAGTGTAACTGCCTCTTTCAGCCTCTTCATAAGCCTTCTGAAGCTGCTCAACCTGAGCATTGGCCGCAGCAGAATCCATCTGCATTACAGCAAGCTCCCCTTTAACATCTGCCAGCTGGCTCTGCAGGTCCTGAAGACTTACGCCCAGAGCAGGACCGTAAGCGCCCTGATTAATCTGCGCTTCTATGGCCATCTGTCTTCCTTCCAGTACCTGAATCTGAGTTGCCATCGCCCCTGCCTGTGAAATTGCCACATCAAGCTGAGCTGCCGCTGCAGAAAGCTGGTCATAAGTATCATTTCTGGACTGTTCCAGTTCTTTTTCACTTTCTTTTAACTTGGTTTCCGCTTTTTTGATTTCGGAAAGGCCTTTGTTCAGGTCTCTTCTGGCATCAGCCATGGACTCATCAACTTCCGCAAGAAGGTCGTCATTAAGTTTTTCGATTTTGTCTGCGTTTATCTTTACATTAATCTGAGATTCCAGCAGGCCGCCTGTAGCAATGCTGGCCACACCGGTTGTGCCTTCAAGCTTGTTCATCAGAGTTTCATCCACAAAGTTTGAAAGCTTCTCATTGTCGTAACCTTCCATATCTACTGAGGCTACAGAGATCGGCAGCATGTTCGGATTGAGCTTCATTATATATGGAGCACTGATAGTTTCGTCCCAGCTTCCCTCAACCAGATCCACGCTCTGCAGAATATTAACGGTTGCAGTGTCCATGCTGGCGTCTGCATCGAATTCCATGATTACCAGGGAGTAGTTGGATGCAGAAACGGACTGGATATTTTTAAGGCTTTCCACGGTGGCGAGGCTCTGTTCCAGCGGTTTGGTAACAGTCTCTTCTACTTCTTCAGGAGTAGCACCCGGATAAGTGGTCATTACTACCACATAAGGCAGATCAATACTCGGAAGCAGGTCCGGTGTCATGCCCATAAGAGACACAATCCCCAATGCAATTACTACTATAACCACTACAAACACCGTCAGCGGTTTTTTAACACTAAATCTCTCCATTTAAAGTTCCCTTTCTGCGGAAAAAATATATATTTATCAGGTTTATTCAATATTGTATGACAAATAATTTTACCATAAATCACAGTTTTTAACAAGACTCTGAGGCTTTCACAATTAAAACTTCACAATATCTTCACCTATTGAGCCATATGATTTTTTTCTTGTTAAAATATGTAAAGGTAGGGTATAATTAAATAATAAATTAAAGATAAACAAAAGGAGGTTTTGAGATGATAATTAATGTTACAAAGGAAAACTTCGAAGCCGAAGTGTTGAAGTCAGACAAACCGGTTCTTATTGATTTCTGGGCGGCATGGTGCGGTCCGTGCAAAATGATAGGACCTGAGCTTGAAGCTCTTGCAGAAGAACGCAGCGACATCAAAGTCTGCAAAATCAACGTTGACGAACAGGGCGAACTCGCAATCACTCACGGTGTAATGAGCATTCCTATGCTCATCGTCTACAAAGACGGCGAAATCGCCAACCGCGCAGTGGGCCTCATGCCTAAAGAGGAAATCGAGGCGCTGTTATAACTTTCTTATCGCAAGAGGTGGCAGATTATGAGAATACTTATCGCAGAGGACCAGAAGGACCTCAATAAAATCCTTCTTAAAAAACTTACTGCAGAAGGTTATTCCGTGGACAACTGTTTCAACGGTGCAGAGGCTCTGGATTTTCTTGATATGGCCCAGTATGACGGAGTTATACTGGATATTATGATGCCTGAAATGGATGGGCTGGAAGTGGTAAAACACATGCGCCGCACAGGCGACCACACGCCGGTCCTTTTTCTTACGGCCCGCGACAGTATCGAAGACAGAGTTACAGGGCTTGATCTGGGTGCCAACGACTATCTGGTAAAACCTTTCTCCTTCGAGGAACTGATGGCCAGAGTCCGCGCCATGACGCGAAAAACTGCCACCAGCAATTCTCCTGTTTACCAGCTGGCCGACCTTACTCTGGATACCAGTACGCACAACGTTTCCCGCGGGGGCGTGAACATAAAGCTTTCCGCCAAGGAATTTGCCCTGCTGGAATATATGCTCCGCAACAAAGGCAAGGTCCTTTCAAGAGACAATATCGAAAACAATCTCTGGAATTTTGACTACGAAGGCGGCACCAATGCTGTTGACGTGTACATAAGATACCTGCGAAAAAAAATTGATGACGGTTTTACGCAGAAACTGATTCACACGGTGCGTGGCGTGGGATATGTACTCCGGGAGGAATGATTATGAAGAGACTTTCCATCAAGCAAAAAATTATACTGTGGTTTTCGGTTGCCCTCCTTCTTATAATCACCCTTATCACCAGTCTGACCTTTTCCATAGCCAATCTGGTGCTGGACGAAAACATCAAAGAGCGTCTTATGAGCGTGGTTTCCACCAATGTGGCAGAAATAGAGTTTTCCGTACTTTATGACCGCGAGGAAATCGAACAGGGTGACCAGTTTCTTGAATATAAAGACGGCTGGCTGGAAATCGACGATGATTTCTGTGATTTCTTTGAAGGAATCTGTACCGCACTATATGATGAAAACAACAATCTTCTCTACGGTGAAGCTCCTCTCAAGCTGACAGCTGCAGAGCCTCTCGGCTATACTTCCATGGGCAGCATCAGGCTTGCCGGAGAAAAATTCTACATTTATGACAAGCCACTGACCGGGGATTTTGAAGGGCTCTGGCTCAGAGGCGTGGTTTCGCACAATGAGACCCTCAACGTACTTTACAATGTGCTCCGCTTGTCTTTCTGGCTTCTGCCCCTCCTTGCAGTTCTCTCCCTGCTGGGCGGATATGTGATAACACGCCGGGCTTTCCTGCCGATACAGCAGATTGCTGATACTGCAGAAGAAATCGGCCGGAGCGGCAATCTTTCCAAACGGCTGGACATCGGCTCAGGCAGCGACGAAATCCACATGCTGGCTGATACTTTCAACAAAATGTTCGGACGCCTGGAAAAATCTTTTGAAACTGAGCGCCAGTTTACTTCCGATGCTTCCCACGAACTGAGAACTCCTGTGGCAGTAATCATGGCTCAGAGCGAATATGCACTGGAACTGGCTGACACAGAAGAAGAATACCGTGAATCTCTGGAAGTAATCCAGCGCCAGAGCAGACGGATGAACGATATAATAAATCAGCTGCTTTTCTTCACCAGACTTGATCAGGGCAGCGAACCTGTCAGAAAAGAACTCTGCGACATATCTTCCCTTCTGGAAGACCTTGCTGCTGAGCAGTCCGTAATTGGTGCAAAAGGCATCACCCTGCATGCAGACATCCAGCCGGGAATAACAGCAGAAACAGACCGCAATCTGTTTACACGCATGGTAACCAACCTTATCAGCAACGCTTATAAATATGGTAAAGAAAATGGCAGCATCTGGCTCAGCCTCCGCCATAGCGGAAACAGCGTCGTTCTTTCAGTAAAAGATGACGGCATCGGTATCTCCCGTGAAAATCTGGAAAAAATCTGGGACCGTTTCTACCAGGTGGACCCTTCGCGCAGCGAAGATACTTCCGGAGGACTTGGACTGGGGCTTTCTATGGTAAAGCAGATTTCTGGACTTCTGGGCGGCACTATAAGCGTTGACAGTTCTCCTGAAGAAGGAACCGAATTTATTTTTAATTTTTAAACTTTTTTACTCTTCTTTTAATCTTGACAGACTATAATGAGGCCCTAAACAAAGAAAAACGCAGACTTTTCTATATAAACTGCTTTGTTTAAAAGGAAAGGAGTCGGG
>JAFQHT010000030.1 GCA_017397825.1 Bacillota bacterium
CCAGATTTTCTGCAATTATATCGCCGAAAAGAAGGCCCAGCGCCCCCATTCCCACAATGTTTACAGTTTCAATTCTTTTCATACTCCACCTCTTATTTATACTGCTCCAGCGTTTTTTCCGCCAGTTCAATCTGCTGATCTATTACATAGTCCGGTGATGTTATCTTTATGTCACCTCCGAAGTTCATTACCCAGGTAAGAAATACAGGGCTCACTGCAACTTTTACAGTTACATCAAAAGCCTCTTCTCCGGCCACAGGCCGCATCAGCACATCCTGGCCGAACCGGTCGATAATCGGGTCTGCCATCTGATTTTTGCAGCGCAAGGTCACATTTTCATCTCTGCCGCTGTACATTCCGAAGGTTTTCTTTGAGTAAAGAGCCATATCAAAATTCCTGAAGTGTTCTTCCCCTTCACGCTTTTCATCAGCAACAGCCAGCTTCACCATCTTGTCTACGCGATAGTGTTTTATAATTCCCGCTTCAGAATCAAAGGCCACAAGATAATAATTTTCATCGTCCCAGGTCAGAGCCCACGGGCTTACTTTGTAAACCTTTCCCTCACGTCGCAGGGCTTTTTCGCCTTTTTCATTCCACTTGAAATACTGGAAAGTGATTTGCTTTCCCTGATAGATTGCGCTGTGGATATAGTCAACTGTGTAATATATACTCTCATTCATTGTCTTGATGCGGTTGGCAACATGAACATTTCTGTTAAGTTTTTTTGCTTCATGTACACTGGCGAGCCCTTCGATTTTACGGATGAGAGCTTCGGATTTTTTTCTTGTTATAAATCTGGAGGACTGAACAGCATCCACCAGAAGTTTCAGTTCCGGCAGTTCAAAAGTTCTGCTGGCCAGATAATACACTGTCTTTCCGCCCGCAGTTTCCTTCTCCACATCCATTCCAAGGAGGTTAAGAGCTTCTATATCATCATAGATGCTTTTTCGCTCTGCCTTTATATCGTAACGCTCAAGTTCTGCAATGATTTCATGCATGGAAAGTCCGTGTTCCATATCGGTCTTTTCCTGCAGAATGCGGGCAAGATACATTAATTTAAGTTTCTGGTTGGATGATTTAGCCATTGTATACCTCCTGTTTATGGAAGTATTATATCACAATATTGCGCTGTTGCAAAGTGCCGCGCCTATACCGAAGCATACCGCCGCAAGAGGCAGTGCTGTAGTCATATCGATTATCACATGCTGCTTGGTCAGTACTGTGGAAACCACTATCATCAGGGCAAGCAGACATACCATAGCCTGAATCCATCCAGCCATCGGTGTACATGTAATTGCCGTAAAAATTATGATGAAACAGGTGGAACAGTGCATGCTGGGCATGCAGTTAAGACCTTTGTAGTCCACAATGTACATAAAATTCAGAACCTTTCCTGAAAAAGTATCTGTCCCGACTTTTGGTCTGTCGAAAGATGTAGGATACAGCCTGTAAATTATCAGGCTTATAGCGATATCAATAACCGTGCTGACCATATAAATCATCCAGCTTTTTTCAGAGCAGTAATATAGCCCGATTGGAAAAAGAGCCAGCAAAGGAAACCAGAGAATGTACACAAATACAGTCTGCGGCACCAGCGGAATCTTTTTATCAAATCGCCCTTCCATGTCGTGAACCGTCCGTGGATTTCTCTGTACCGCCAGATAAGAAAGGCCCTGAACCGAAAGAAGCACTCCCTGAATTACTGCAAGTTCCAATAATTTCATCACACAAATCCCCCTGTATAACATATCTTTTCAAAATATAGCTAAAAATATTAAACTGAAAATAAACTTTAAAAGACTGCATTTTATAATGCAGCCTCTCTTTTTACTTTTATAAGAAGCAGTTCTCCGTCTTCAACCTTTACTCTTGCCGTCTTTCCCGGCAGCACCTCGTTGCTGACGCCGTACTGATC
>JAFQHT010000031.1 GCA_017397825.1 Bacillota bacterium
ACTCTGTGAAGCTAACCTGAGACTGGTAGTAAGTATTGCAAAGAGATATGTGGGCCGCGGAATGCTTTTCCTTGACCTGATTCAGGAAGGTAATCTGGGTCTTATCAAGGCAGTGGACAAGTTCGACTACACTAAAGGCTACAAGTTCTCCACATATGCTACATGGTGGATCAGACAGGCAATCACACGTTCAATTGCTGACCAGGCAAGAACTATCAGAATTCCTGTTCATATGGTTGAAACAATCAACAAGTTAATAAGAGTATCACGTCAGCTTCTTCAGACTTACGGCCGTGAACCATCCCCTGAAGAAATTGCTGACGAAATGGGTATCTCCGTAGATAAAGTAAGAGAAATCCAGAAGATTGCACAGGAACCTGTGTCACTGGAAACTCCTATCGGGGAAGAAGAAGACAGCCATCTTGGCGACTTTATTCCTGACGAAGATGTTCCTGCACCTGCAGAAGCAGCAGCATTCTCAATGCTCAAGGAACAGCTTGTGGAAGTTCTTGATACTCTCACAGAAAGAGAGCAGAAAGTTCTCAAGCTCAGATTCGGTCTTGAAGACGGCAGAGCAAGAACTCTTGAAGAAGTTGGTAAAGAGTTCGACGTTACACGTGAACGTATCAGACAGATTGAAGCCAAAGCTCTCCGTAAGCTTCGTCACCCAAGCAGAAGCAAGAAGTTAAAGGATTACTTAGAATAATGGTAAAATTAACACCAAGATTACAGACAATTGCAAATGAAATAAAAGCAGGAGAAACCATGGCGGATATCGGAACCGATCATGGTTTTCTGCCTATTTATCTTTGGGAAGCGGGAATCAGTCCTCACGTGATTATGGCGGATATAAGCCGCGGGTCGCTGGATAAGGCCCGTGATAACTGCGAAATGCTCCATCCGGGGCAGGATTTTGATCTGCGACTTGGATCCGGCATTGAAGTGCTGGCTGATGGGGAAGTGGATGCAGTTGCCATAGCCGGTATGGGCGGTATTCTCATGACTGAGATTCTGGGGGCAGACTTTGAAAAGGCTCATTCCTTCAGACGGCTGATTCTCCAGCCACGCAACCATGTGGGTAAACTGCGTTACTGGCTGCTGAACAATGGCTTCAAAATTGTAAATGAGCAGCTGGTCCGTGAAGGCAAGTTCATCTGCGAGATACTTACAGTTGAGCCTAAGGAAGTTGCTGTGTCAATGAATCAGGATGAAGATGATATTGAATATCAGTATCCTCACAGTCTTATACGCTTTAAAAATGAACTGACTGAAGAATACCTGCATCGTAAACTGAATCTTGAAAGACAGGTTATGCGCAGTATGGCAATGGGAAGTCAGACTACTGAAGCACAGATGAAGCGTGCACAGTACAGAACAGAGTATTTGGAGTACCTTCTCAGGAGGTGTAAAGATGATGAAAATTAATGATTTTATTGCTGAAGTCGAAAAGATTGCACCACTCGAACTTCAGGAAGAGTGGGATAACTCAGGATGGCAGATAAAGCTCACAGACGGTGAAATTTCAAAGGTCATGGTGGCCCTGGAAGTGAATAGACAGGTAGTGTATGATGCAGTGCTGAACAAAATCGATCTGCTGCTTGTGCATCATCCTTTGATTTTCGGCAAGATTTCGAGAGTGGATAATAATGATATTACGGGAAACCTCATTGTTGAGCTTATTAAGCATGGAATAAGCGTATATTCAACACATACTCCTTTTGACAGATGCAGCGGCGGAAATAATGATTACTTTGGTCAGGTGCTCGGACTTGAGGATATTGAACTTTTCATGGAAAATGATCCTGCAGGATACTGCAGAGCAGGCAGTCTTCCGGGTGATGGCATGAAGATTTCCGATTTTATTGATTCTGCAGCGAGGGCCCTCAGAGTTGACAGAAAGTATTTCAATTACGCAGGACGTGCAGATGCTGCAGTCAAAAAAATTGGCTGGTGTACAGGGGCCGGTGCAGAGTTTCTTAAAGCTGCAAAGGCAGCCGGATGTGACCTTTATATTACCGGTGATCTGAAATACCACGCAGCACAGGAAGCAAGGGAAATAGGCCTGAATGTTCTTGATTGCGGTCACTTCGGAACAGAGCAGATTTTCGTTGAAAATATGATTTCCAAACTTGACAAACTGGAAGAAATTGATATAATTCAATGCGATGTGAATTTAAATCCTTTCACAATCGTTTAAATCAGGGGGAAAAAATGAAAAAAGCAAAAAGAAACCAGAAAATAATGCAGGCTGTTGTAATTATTCTGATTGCAGCGGTTGTTATTACATACAGCATCAGTTTCATAGGTTATTTATAAAAATCAATACAGTTTAAATTCTGGGTAGAGCAGACGGTCGCGTGCCTTTGGCATGAGGAAAGTCCGGGCTCCGCAGGGCAAGGGTGCCAGATAACGTCTGGCGTAGGTAACTATAGGGAAAGTGCAACAGAAACATTCCGCCGAAACAGTACGGCTGTGGTAAGGTTGAAATGGTGAGGTAAGAGCTCACCGG
>JAFQHT010000002.1 GCA_017397825.1 Bacillota bacterium
AAATACCCACCATTTAAGCTGGCAGGTTATCGGTGAATATCTCTGCCTTGCAGGAAGAGGTGACATGGAGGACGAGCAGGTTTATTTTATGTCCTTTCCTCTTTCGAGGACAGGTAGTTATGATATTGCGCTTCTTCGCAATACTATCAATGAAGCTAAAGAAATTTTTGCGGCTAAAGGACAGCGTCTGGAAATCAGCCTGATTCCCGGCCGGCTTGCACCACTTCTTCTTGAGGCTTTTGACCCTGAGGATGTGGAACTGGAACGGTGCAGAGATGATGATGATTACATTTATCTTAAAGAGGACCTTGTAAATTTAAGCGGCCGCAAATATCACCAGAAAAAGAACCATCTCAATTATTTTCTCCGTAATTATGAATTTACTTACGAGGAAGCAACACCTGAAATGGTTCCGGAAATACTGGAATATATTAAATCAAAAAACGAATATAAGATGGGTGAGACCCCGGAAGAATGGAAAGAGATTCTGGAAATGGAAAACGAGGCCATTAAAGAACTGTTAAAGTTTGTCGGCAAAGGTCTCCTCAGCGGAATAATCAGAATAGGCGGCGAAATCGTGGCAGTGACTTTCGGCGAATTTGCCCGCCATGACAAAAAGACTGTACTGGTCCATGTCGAAAAGGCAGACGACCGTATAAGAGGCCTTTATCAGGCGATAAATAACGAATTTGTAAAGCGTCTTCCTGAAGAGACGATATACGTCAACCGTGAAGAGGATATGGGGATGGAAACACTCCGTCAGACCAAACTTTCTTACCGGCCGGTGAAGATGGGAGAAAAGTATGCGGCAATTGTTAAATAAAATATTTTCTTTTTAAACCTTGCAATTTAGGGATTTTATTGGTAAGATAAAGGTTAGATATAAACGATATTTTTTATAACTTTAAGGAGGAAACATAAAAATGAGAGAAGCTGTTATTGTAAGTGCAGTAAGAACACCTATGGGTAGCTTTGGCGGTTCTTTAAAGGGAGTTGCTACAAGAACTTTAGGTGCAATCGCTATTAAGGAAGCAATCAAGAGAGCCGGAATCCAGCCTGAAATGGTTGAAGAAGTTGTAATGGGTGCAGTTCTTCAGGGTGGTTTAGGACAGAACGTTGCAAGACAGATGTCCCTTGACGCTGGTATTCCTAAGGAAGTTCCAGCATTCACTTTAAACAAGGTTTGTGGTTCCGGTTTAAGAGCAGTAAGCTTAGCCGCTCAGATGATCAAGGCTGGCGACGCTGATATCGTTGTAGCTGGTGGTGCAGAAAACATGTCCGCTACAGCATACGCTCTTCCAACAGCAAGATGGGGAGCTAGAATGAACGATAACAAGATTATCGACATGATGACTAACGACGGTCTTACAGACGCATTCCACGGTTACCACATGGGTATCACTGCAGAAAACGTATGTGAACAGTGGGGCCTTACAAGAGAAGAATTAGACCAGTTCGCAGTTATTTCCCAGAACAGAGCTGAAGCTGCTGTAACTTCCGGCAGATTCAAAGACGAAATCGTTCCAGTTGAAATCCCTCAGAAGAAGGGTGAACCATTAGTATTCGATACAGACGAATTCCCTAAGTTCGGTACTACAATGGAAAAGGTTGCTAAGTTAAAACCTGCATTCAAGAAAGACGGTATCGTAACTGCTGCTAACTCCTCCGGTATCAACGATGCTGGTGCTGCAGTAGTAGTAATGTCCAAGGAAAAGGCTGAAGAATTAGGAATCAAGCCACTTTGCACAATCAAGTCCTACGCTTCCGCAGGTGTAGATCCATCCATCATGGGTGTTGGTCCTGTTCCTGCTTGCCAGAAAGCATTAGAAAAAGCTGGTTTAACAATCGAAGATATGGATTTAGTAGAAGCTAACGAAGCATTCGCAGCTCAGTCCGTAGCAGTTAGAAAAGATTTAGGATTAGATCCTGAAAAGACTAACGTAAACGGTGGTGCAATCGCTCTTGGTCACCCAATCGGAGCATCCGGCTGCAGAATCCTTGTAACTCTTATCTACGAAATGATGAAGAGAGACTCCAAGTACGGTCTTGCTACTCTCTGCATCGGTGGTGGTATGGGTACTACTCTTATCGTTGAAAGATAAGAAAAACTCTGAATCTCTGATTTAGATACATAACGTTAAACTTAAAAAGTCACTCTCTCATGAGGGTGACTTTTTTAATATCATAATTGATGGTTATATTGGTTGAAACAGTGTGTTTTCAGTGCTCACATATAGTTTCAAGCCCCTCGAAGAATCTGTCAATACTAGGCTTGCCGCCATAGGCAGATTTGCCGCGGAGAAGATCCATCTCATTACGGACTGTATCGAAATTAAACAGTGTATGAGAATATTCGCTGAAAGAATCGCTGTAGTAATCTTCGATGCCCAGGGATGCCACGTTTGTAAGGCCACGCTTTATTGCACGGCGGATTCTTTGCTTGACGATTTTAGGGTCTTCGCCCAGAGAGTCCGCATACTCATTAAGAGTGGTTTTGCTGTCATAATGGAGTCCTGTATTTTCCAGCCAGGTGCAGACATTGATAATATCCTTGGTGCCGCTTTCGCCAAGCATACCTACTGAACCAAGAACTTTCTTTGCTTTGTTGATGTGTTCTTCTGCAATTTTTTCCCGTGGTGAAGGTGAAGTGGTTTCAGGAGTTCCAATAACGGAACGGATGCCGCTGAGCACTGATGCCATCTGACGCTTTTCGATGACACGCTTTATTACATTCTCAATTTCGATGCGGTTATTAGGTTTGGTGATAAAAAATTCAATGCCAGCATTATAAGCATCGGAGATCATGTTTTTGTCCACAACCTGAGAAACCATAATAAAGCTGATGTCCGGATTGACCTGACGTATCTCTTTTACTACAGTTATACCGTCTTTTACAGGCATGAGAAGGTCTACAAGCACTATATCAGGAGCCTTGGCCAGAATTTCGGTAATAGCTTTTTCTGAACTGGTACTGCTGCCTATAATTTCGCCCAGATTTTTACTTTCTATTATGTTTTCCAGAACTTTTACAGAGCTTATCAGATCGTCGAGAATGTAGAATCGCATATTATACCTCCCTTTCCGGTGAATCTGTATTGATTTGAAGCTTTTCTGCAGAAATTGTCAGAGTAAAAACAGAACCCTGTCTGCTGCATGAGACACTTACGGTTCCATTAAAATGTTCTGCAAGAAGGTCTCTTACAAGTGTAAGACCAAGGCCTCTGTTAATATCGCCTGTTTCTTCGTTGAATTTAGTTGAAAAGCCGGGCTCAAAAAGTGCTTCCATCATATCTTCGTGGATGCCGGGCCCGTTGTCCTTTACTTCTATAATGCAATATTTTTTATCGTCAATAATTTTATCGCGGCATATAATCCTTATATACCCATGGAAAGGATTTTTTTCTTCCAGTGCATCGATGCTGTTGGAAACCAGATTACGCAGAATGCTCATAAATGCAAAATGGTTTTCAATCATATAATTGGTTTCCAGACTGTATGAAAATGCAGTGACCATGTTTGCAGCGCTGACGGATTTTTCTACATCTACAGACAGGATTTTCAGAATATCCTGAAGGCTCAGGCTGGTACCTTCATAGTCACTTAAAAAGTTGTCCTGAATTCCTTTTATTACACGTTTATAACCTTTTTTTACCTCGTGTATGTCCTTGGCGATTTCCAGCGAAAGATGCTGAAGCTCTTTCGGGGCATTGTCCTGTTCCAGCTGCCGGTAAAGAGTGAAGGCATTTTTCATTATATCTTCAATTTCATTCATATTCTTTTCCATAAAATATACTTCACTGTTGAAAGTAGATGCCATGAGAACCAGTTTCTTATAATTTTCCTCATGTTCTGTTTTTTCAAGGAGAGAACGGTAAAGGTCTGTGGAAATGCAGACAAGCAGAATGAAGAAGCTTCTCAGCAGTGCCAGCAGAATCAGCCCGCTGAGCCTGTTAATGGTGAAGAATTCATTAAGCATGATAAATCTCACTGTTATTTCCACGCAATTAGAAAGAAACTCACTTAAAACAAGTCTGACATAGTATTTCTTGTATGATCTGTATCCCAGGTTACGGAAAACAATTCCGAAAAACAAAGCATAAGAAAAGAAGAAAGCCATGTCAGGAAGACATAAATAAGCCGAGTTGATAAGTTCGCCTCCATTCCACAACATTACCAGAAGACGGAACAGCGGTGAAAAAATACCAATAAGCATGCAGGCTATGGTGCTTTCCAGGTCTTTGAATATATAAAGGAAAATACCCATCATAACCACAGACAGAGCTATGATGAACCCGTCTACAAACATGTTGAGATATATTTGTGATGCAATGGAGCTGACTGCTACCATGAGGAAAAGGCGGATATTCTTATTCATATCAATCTCTCTTTTTTATTAGTCAAAACTTCTGACATTGACTCGCTTTAGTTAATTATACCACAATAACGTTGCTGTGGTAACACTGAAACGCTGAAGCAAATTGAAGTTTTTTGAAGCGTTTTGAAGTTTTGAATGGTAATTTGATTTTTTTTGAAGTTGTATGAAGCATTTTGAAGTCAGCATATATAATTCAGGCATAAACACAGTAAGTTCAGACATAACTTTACTGATGACACTTTCCGAATTAATAAAAGAGAGGAGTTTGAGTATGAAAAAAATATTAGCAGTTTTATTGGTATTCGTAATGGTTTTCAGCATGGCAGCATGTGGTGGCGGTGGTGAAGAAGGCGAAGGTACTATCAAAATAGGCTGGGTAGGCTCCATCACAGGTGACCAGGCAGTATTCGGTACATGTGAATCCAACACAATCAAGATGTTAATCGACCAGAAAAACGCTGAAGGCGGACTTCTCGGCCGTCAGCTGGAATTCGTAGGATATGACGTTAAAGGTGATGTAAATGAAACAATCAATGCAACAAAGAGACTGGTTTCCCAGGACAAGGTTGCAGGTATCATCGGTCCTAACGCATCCAACCTGGCAATCGCAATGGCAGGCGTACTTACAGAAACCAAGACAGCTGGTATCGCAACAGTAGCAACAAACACTAAGGTTACAATCAATGATAACGGCGAACTCAATCCATACAGCTACAGAGTATGTTTCATCGACCCTTATCAGGGTTCCGTAGCAGCATCATGGGCAGTAGACGAACTTGGTTATGACACAGCAGCTATCCTTTATGATATTTCTTCTGACTATGCACAGGGCTTCAGACAGTACTTCGTAGAATACTTTGAAGCTAACGGCGGCAAAATTGTTGCTGATGAATCCCACAACTCCGGCGATACAGACTTCAGAGCACAGCTTACAAACATCAAGGAAGCAAACCCTGACTGTATCCTTATCCCGGGATTCTACAAAGAAGTAGCTCTTATGGCAAAACAGGCAAGAGACCTTGGCATTAACGCAACACTCATCGGAGGTGACGGCTGGCAGTCTGAAACACTCAACGAAATGGGTGGTAAGGCAATCGAAGGTTCCTATGTAGTTAACCACCTGGACGACAATGACCCTGCAGTTCAGCCTCTTAAGGAACTCTACAAGGCAACTTACGGCGAAGACGCTACAGTTGAACTGAATGCTTATATGGGACACGATGCATTTGAACTGCTTTGTGCAGCTATTGAAAAAGCAGGTACAGATGATCCTGAAGCAGTTGCAGCAGCAATGACAGAAGTAACAGTTGAAGGTCTTACAGGTACAATCAAGATGTCTCCTGAAGACCACAACCCGGATGGCAAAGAAGCTGCAATCCAGATGTATGAATATGATGAGGCTACAGGCCTTGCAGCTCCTGTATTCGTTAAGAAATACAGCCCTGCAAACTAAGATAATCTGAAAAAAGAGTAACAGAGTCAAGATATTAATTCCGGAGCAGGGCGGGCAAAGTTAGTCCGCCCTGTTTTCAAAAAGACAGTAAGGAGGACATTATGAGCGTATTTTTACAGCAACTGATAAACGGTCTGTCCTTGGGAAGTATATATGCACTTATGGCAGTAGGCTATTCTTTGGTCTACAGTATCCTGAACTTTTCAAACTTTGCGCACGGCAGTGTAATCATGCTTGGGGCCTACTTCGGATTCTTTGCCATGACACTTCTGCCTCTGCCTTTCGTGGGTGCACTGGTGATTGCAGCACTGGGGTGCGGTATTGTAGCAATAATCGTTGAAAGAGTTGCTTATAAGCCTCTCCGTAAAAGAAATGCTCCCGGCCTGTATTTTATCATTGCAGCAATGGGTGGCTCGATTTTCCTGGAAAATCTGGTTATCGCCACTATAGGACCGACTTTCAAAACTTATCCTGAAATCTTCAAGTCTACCGCCTTTACAATCGGTAGTGTTTCCATAAATAAATTAGACCTGATTATGTTCCTCATTGCATCTGTCAGCCTGCTGATTCTGGTGTTTATCCTTGAAAAAACCAAGATCGGGCTGGCAATCAGGGCATCCTCTTACAGTTCAAGGGGAGCCACACTGATGGGGGTTAACGTAGACAGAGTCGTACTGGTTATTTTCCTTATAGGTGGCGTGCTTGCAGGTCTGGCAGGTATGATGTTCGGTATCAGATTTACAGTTTATCCGACCATCGGTGTAATTACCAACAAATCCTTTATTGCAGCAGTATTCGGAGGTCTGGGAAGTTTGCCTGGCGCAGTTATCGGCTCAGTAATTCTCGGACTTGTGGAAACCTTTGCGGCAGGATATGTGGCATCCAACTGGCGTGACTTCATAGCATTTGCACTTCTCATATTCGTTCTGGTAATCAAGCCTTCAGGCCTGATGGGCAAGATTACAGAAGACAAGGCTTAAGGAGGTGCTGATTAATGTTTGAATGGTATTATTTAAGTGGTATCCTTATCCTTTGTGGAATTAACCTTATGGTAGTTCTCGGCCTGTCACTGCTGACAGGGTTCACAGGACTGTTCTCCTTCGGCCACGCTGGTTTCATGGCCATAGGTGCTTACACTTCAGGAGCTCTGGCAACTATGCTGGATGTACCTTTTATCCCGGCAGTTGTGTGCGGCGGTCTGGCAGCGATGCTGGTGTCTTTCCTCATCGGAGCACTGACACTGAACCTTAAAGGAGACTATTTCTGTATCGCTACTCTCGGCTTCGGTGAAGCAATGCGACTTATCCTCAACAATGTTCAGTTCCTGGGCGGCGCAAGAGGGATGACAGGCATTCCTATGAAGTCAGATCTTACAGTAGTTGCAATATTTGTTGTAATCGCAGTGGTTTTCATGTGGTTCCTGATCAAGTCAAGACACGGAAGAAACATGATTGCAATCCGTGAAGAGGAACTTGCTTCACAGGCAATCGGCATAAATATTTTTAAGTACAAGATGATGTCCCTGGCCATTTCAGCGCTGTATGCAGGACTTGGCGGTGCACTCTGGGCATTCTATCTGGGATACATCAACCCGGCAATTTTCCCTCTGCTCAAATCAACGGAGCTGACTATCATGGTAATCATCGGTGGTCTTGGTTCAATTACCGGTTCAATCGTGGGTACTTTCTTCCTCACATTCCTTCCTGAAATCTTCAGAAGCTTTGTAGAGTGGAGAATGGTAGTATACGGTGCAGCAGTAATCGCTGTAATGGTTCTTCGTCCGCAGGGACTGCTGGGCGGCATCGAATTCAGCCCGACAGGAATCATCAGATGGGTAAAGAATCTGCCTGAAAACATGGCAGCAAAAAAAGCAAGAAAACTTCAGAGCAAAGCTCAGGCCGGACAGGGAGGTGAGTAGCAATGACAAATCCAGTATTGACATTGAACAATGTGACCAAACGTTTCGGCGGACTTACGGCAGTAGGTGATGTAAGTTTTGAAATAAAAGAAGGAGAAATTTTCGGACTCATCGGACCTAATGGTGCCGGGAAAACAACAATTTTCAACCTGATTACAGGTGTGTATACAATCACAGAAGGGGAAATACACTTTCATGGAAACGGCAAGCCGCAGCTTGTGGCAGAAGCTGATCCATACGGCACAGGTTTCTGGAATGACCTGAAGAGAAGATTCATCTTCAAGCCTAACAAGCCTTTCCAGATTGCTGAAATGGGTATTACACGTACTTTCCAGAATATCAGGCTTTTCAAGAAGTTATCGGTATATGAAAACGTACTGACAGCATGTCACAGAAGTGCTTCCTACGGACTTTTCGTATCTTTCTTCCCTTGGAAAGTACCTTTTACAGACATCGTGCTTCCGCCGTTCAAAGGTGTGGCTGCTCAGGAAAAGGCCCTCAACGAGAAGACAGAAGAATTGCTGAAGATGATGGGTCTGTGGGAATACAAAGACATGACAGCGGCAAACCTGCCGTACGGACTCCAGAGAAAGCTGGAAATTGCAAGAGCTCTGGCACTTGACCCTAAACTTCTGCTTCTGGACGAACCGGCTGCCGGCATGAACCCGGAAGAAACTCTGGCTCTTGTGGACCTTATCAAGGAAATCAGAGAAAAATTCCACCTTACAGTTTTAATAATCGAGCATCATATGGACCTGGTTATGAACCTTTGCGACAGAATTTATGTGCTTAACTTCGGACGTTACCTGGCACAGGGCATTCCTGAAGAAATTCAAAGCAACAAGGACGTAATCGAGGCCTACCTTGGAAAGGAGGAAGAGTGATATGCTGAAAGTCAGAGATCTTAATGTTTTTTACGGCGGCATTCACGCCCTCCGCGGTATTGATATTACTGTAAGAAAAGGTGAAATCGTTACTATTATCGGAAGTAACGGCGCAGGAAAATCCTCCATGCTTAATGCAATCAGCGGCGTGGTGAAGTATCAGGGCCTCATTGAATATGAAGGCAAACCCCTGCCGACTCAGGCTCACAGCGTGGTGAAACAGGGAATCTGTCAGGTACCTGAAGGCAGAGTAATTTTTGCAAACCTGACAGTTCACGAAAATCTGAAGATGGGCGCTTACCTGAGAAACGATGCCAAAGGCATAGCAGCAGACTTCGAAAGAGTATACGAACTCTTCCCACGTCTGAAGGAAAGAGAAAAACAGATTGCCGGAACTCTTTCCGGCGGGGAACAGCAGATGCTGGCCATGGGCCGCGGCCTCATGTCATCACCTGAGCTGATTCTCCTGGATGAACCTTCACTGGGGCTGGCCCCACTCCTTATAAATACGATTTTTGAGATAATCAAAGAAATCAAAGCCATGGGGAAGACACTTCTCCTGGTAGAACAGAATGCTTTCAAAGCCTTATCGGTTGCCGACTACGCATACGTGCTGGAGCAGGGAGTAATCTCTGCAGAAGGCAAGGCTTCCGACCTGGCTAAAGATCCGAAAATTCAGGAAGCATATCTGGGCAAAAAGTAAAAATGTCCTCCTATGTTAAGACTTATAACATTAAAAGGGGAAAGAAACAAGGCAGCTGCTCACTGCCTTGTTTTCTTGTGGCAGTACGCGTACATCTGACGGCAGCGAAAGGCAGAACGATACTTGCATCCACAGAAGACTTGAAGTATAATAATTGGCAATGAAGAAAAAGGGCGAATGGTGTCGAATCATGGCAAAAAATATAAAAGAAAGTACAGCCAACTTAATACTTCTTATCGTGGCAATCATCTGGGGCTGGGGCTTTGTTGCAGGCAAGCAGGCGCTGAGCACGCTGAGCCCGGTGGCAGTACTCATGTACAGGTTTACCATGGCATCAGTATTGTGCCTTGTGTTTTTCGGAAAACGTATTGTCAGGACTCCGCGTTCAACAGCGGTAAGAGGCTGTATCATAGGTACCATGCAGATGTGTGCTCTGGCTGTGCAGCTCATCGGACTGCAGTATACCACACCGGCTAATCAGTCATTTCTGTGTACGGCATATGTGGTGCTGGTACCGTTTCTGAGCTGGATTGTGCTGAAGAAACGCCCTCAGCCGAAGGCTTTTGCAGCCGGTTTCATTGCCCTTACGGGAATCGGCCTCATAAGTCTGAAAGGCGGGCTGTCAATAAACTTCGGCGACAGCATGAGCCTGGCTTTTGCTGTGATTTTCGGAACCCAGATTGTACTTACCGGTATGTTTGTCAGAGACGATGCAGACAGTATTCAGCTGGCGTTCTTTCAGTTCCTGTCAGCAGCGGTGCTTTCAGGGGCAGCCTGCATAGCGGGTGGTGTTGAAATCGCAAGTTTCACAGGCGAGTCCATGGCAGGAATGCTTTTCCTTGGAATCGTCAATACTTTTGCAGCTCTTATCGGACAGAATGTGGGCCAGAAGTACACAAAAGATACTACAGCGTCGCTGATTCTCAGTACGGAATCAGTTTTCGGCTTTGCCTTTTCGGTACTGTACTATGGAGAAACTGTAAGCTGGAAACTGGCGGCCGGCGGAGTGCTGTGTTTCAGTGCAATTCTTATAAGCACAGTTGACAAAAAGCGACAATAATACTATTATGAAGGTGTAAAACAGGGGTATGCAGGAGGTATTTTATGAGCAGAAGTAAACCAAAAGTCGGGATTAATCCTGTTAAATTTGCACAGTTTATCATTATACTTTTAGTAATCTGCGGACTTCTTATGGGCGCAGGTTATCTCCTTGGTAGAGTTGACAGGGAGCAGGAACCTGCAATTTCTGAAGTTACACTGCAGGAGCAGATTGAAGCCATCAGCGAACTTGCCACAGTTTCATATAACTATACAGATCTTGGTCAGTATGAAAGCAGCAAGGAGTTTTATGGAAGCAAGCTGCCATTCACCACAAGCAAGTTCATTCTTACATATGATGGAATCATCAAAGCAGGTATAAACATGGAAGGCGTGCAGGTCAGCATCGAAGGCCAGCATGTGATTGTGGTGCTGCCGAAAGCGACAATTCTTTCCCATGAAATTGATGAAAGCAGCATGAAAGTTTTTGATGAAAAAACCAGTGTTTTCAATCCGTTTACAGTTGAAGACTATGCGGGTTTCTATGCGGACCAGAAAACCCGGGTGGAAAACAAGGCCATTGACAAAGGCCTGCTCACAGAAGCTCACGATCAGGGCGAAGCTACCATCCGCAGCATGATTGAGCCGCTGCTGGAAGAGGGCTGGATACTGGATATAATTTAGAACTTAATAAAAGAAAAGCAAAAAGGTACATTCCGGATAATCAGGACTGTACCTTTTTTAGTTAATCTGAGTATGAAATTAAAGCTTTTTTACTTCTTCAAAACGTTTTACCTTGCCGGTTGTTGTCTTGATCATAGGCTGGTCAGTGATAATCAGTCTGAAGATCTGTTTGTAGACAGGCACTGTTTCGTTGATTCTGTCAATGTCCGCTCTGATGATTTCCTCAACCTGCGGAAGCGTTTCTGCTCCGTAATTTGTTTTCATGTACTCCGGATTATATACAATCTTTGCGGCAAGAGCCAGGTCCTTTTCGTCCCCGTCTTTGTGGCGGGGCTGGCCGAAGACGAAATTTTCTTCAACGTACGGCAGGTTTGAAATGAGCATTTCCAACTCTTCAGGGTAAACGTTCTTACCGTTCTTGAGGACAATAACGTTCTTTTTGCGGCCGCAGATGAAGAGGTAGCCGTCCTCGTCTATGTAGCCCAGGTCGCCGGTGTGGAGCCAGCCATTTGCAAGGACTTTGGCTGTGTCTTCTTCGTTTTCGTAGTAACCGGCCATGATGTTAGGACCGCGGGCAATGATTTCACCCACGCCGTTTTCATCAGGATCTTCGATGGCAACTTCCACGTCAGGCATTGCACGGCCGATGGAACCGGTTTTGCGGGCAGTCTGATGTTCGGCAGCAATTACCGGAGCAGCCTCGGTCATACCGTAACCCTGGACTGCATCGATACCTAAATTTATAAAGCCTTCAAGAGCTTCAGGGTCTATGGCAGATGCGCCGCTGATTACGAAGCGGAGGTTGCCGCCTAGCTGGTCGTGAATCTGTCTGAAAACTTTGTGGCGGATGTCTATGCCGAATTTAAGAAGGAATTTAGTGAGTCTGATGCCGAAGGCAACGGTTTTTTCCTTGCCTTCTTTTTTTACTGTGGCCATGACTTTTTTGTAAATTGACTCGATGAGCAGAGGCACGCAGAAGAATACGGAAACCTTGTATTCCACCATGTTTTTTTGCAGATATTTCAGACCATCGCAGAAAGCCGTTGTAACGCCGCAGACAATCATGAGCATTTGGCCTGTGGAACCGAAGGTATGATGATACGGCAGAAAGGCCATGTTCACATCACCGTGGCGGATATCCTCTGAACGCTGGAGCGAGTAAAGGTTGGACGTGATGTTGTACTGGCTCAGCATTACAGCCTTTGACATGGAAGTGGTGCCTGATGTGAAAAGCAGGATATCGATGGCCTTATTGTCAACGGGCAGGCTCATGTAGTCTGTGAAACCTTCTGCCAGAGAGGCCTTTCCTTCTTCGAGAAGCTGCGGCACGCTGAGATATTCTTCCGATTCGTCCATGTTAATCCATGTTGTAACCTGAGTTTTGCCGGCAGTCTTGATCTCTTCAATAACAGGCTTCATGCCGTCATCAAAAATTACGATATCAGTGCAGCTTCTAATCAGGGAGGACTCCATTTCTTCATATGGGAGACCCTTGTCAAGAGGCACGCAGATGCCGATACCGCCCAGAACTGCAAAATATGAAACCATCCATTCGTAGCGGTTCTTGCTGGTTACAGCAATACGCTTCCCCTGAAAACCTCTCTTGAGAAAGGCTGTACCGAGATAGTTCACATCGTTGCGAAGGTCGATGAATGACTTGTGTTCGTATACCGGCTCACTGCCTTTGTCTTTATGTTTGATGATGAAGGCAGTGTCTGCCCTGTATTTTTCTGCCGCATAATTGACCATATCTCTGAGAGTTTCATGGAATTCCGCGGGATACAGGCACTGCATCTGTGCTAATTTTTTCATTATATATTCTCCTTTTCCGGGTAAAAAACCGCTGTTTTAATAAACCTTTTATCTAGTTATTAAAACTATAATATAACATTCTGACAACCTTGTCAACGTTTGACAATGTGAAAGTTTTGTGATATGTTTAATCTTAACAAGAAGAAGGAGGCACATAAATGAGAACCAAAGGACTAGATGAATTCAGAATGCCCAGATGGGAGGAGCTGCCGTCAATACCGCAGTATCTCGACCAGGTGCTTGCACTGCTGGACGAGTGGCTGGGAGAGTATCTCAGTCAGGATGATAAGCCGGTGATGACCAGAACAATGGTAAACAATTATGTGAAACTTAAATTCCTGGCAGCACCTGTGAACCGCAAATATGACCGGCTGGCCATTGCAAGCCTTTTTGTAATTGCTGTGCTGAAACCGGTATATACAATAGAAGAAATCGCCTATCTGATAAAGCTGGCAATACGCCACAACGGAGGCGATGTATCATATAATCAGTTCTGTGAGTATCTGGAAGATGCAGTAATGTGCGCTTTCCACAATACCACCATGAAAAAAGAAAAGAACCGCAAGGATCCTCGCTACGTGCTGTGGAATGCCTGCAATGCTTTTGCCTGCCAGCTTTATGTCCGCAAAACTTATCTGGACGAAGTTATCGCCGTGAGGGAGCGTATAAAGGAAAGAGCCGACAGACGTGCCGCAGAAGAAAATGACACTGCGGACATAGTGGAGGAATAACTATGGCAAAGGATAAAAACAAGGGCCTTGAAAAAACCAATGCCATGCGCAAGCTGGATGCTCTTAAGATTGTGTACGGCCAGCATACCTATGTGGACACTGATGCAATCAGCGGTGTTGAAGTTGCAGCTGTTCTGGGACAGGACCCGGGTCAGTGTTTCAAAACCCTGGTAACAGTAGGCAAGACCGGCCAGCACTATGTTTACATGGTCCCTGTGGCCGAAGAACTGGATCTTAAAAAAGCTGCGAAGGCTGTGGGAGAAAAGTCCATTGAAATGATTAAATCGAAGGAACTTCTGCCCCTTACAGGCTACATTCACGGAGGCTGCTCACCTATAGGCATGAAGAAATTCTTTAAGACAACAATCCATGAGACTGCGGCTGAATACGAAACAATTTTTTTCAGCGGCGGACGCATAGGATTCCAGATTGAACTGGGCATAGATAAACTGGCCGAAGTGATTGAATTCCAGCTGGCCGACATAATAAAGGAGAGTTAAGATGAAGATTATTGATATACTCAGCAGCAAGGATGTGGTGCTTTCTTACGAAGTATTCCCGCCTAAAAAAGACATGCCTTTTGAGCCTATTATGGCAGCAGTGGACAAACTCTGTGAAGACAAGCCGGACTTTATGAGCGTTACCTACGGTGCAGGCGGCGGGGTGGGTCACAACACTCTGAAAATCGCAGAACATGTGGAGAAGGACCTGGGAGTGACTTCCCTTGCCCACCTTACATGCATTTCATCCACAAAAGAGCAGGTAGCGGCAGCCATTGAAGATTTCAAGGCTGCGGGCATTCAGAACATTCTGGCACTCCGCGGAGATATTCCGGCAGACTACGACAGCGAAAAGGGTTCTGACTTCCGCTATGCCAGCGAGCTGGTAAGAGAAATCAAGAAGCATGGTGACTTCTGCATCGGAGGTGCCTGCTACCCTGAGGGCCATGTTGAGTGTGCTCACAAGGAAGACGACATCACATATTTAAAAGAAAAAGTGGACGCAGGTGTGGACTTCCTGACCACCCAGATGTTCTTTGACAATAATATTCTTTACAACTTCCTCTACCGCATCAGGGAAAGAGGAATCACCGTGCCTGTGATTGCAGGCATTATGCCTGTGACAAACGGCAAGCAGATAGCAAGGAGCTGCCAGCTTTCGGGAACTTACCTGCCGGCAAGGTTCAAGACCATCGTTGACAAATTCGGCGACGACCCTGAAAAAATGAAACAGGCGGGCATTGCCTACGCAACTGAGCAGATAATCGACCTTATCGCCAACGGTGTCAAAGGCATCCACATCTACACCATGAACAAGCCTGATGTGGCACAGAGCATCAGAAATAACCTTTCGAAGATTATCGGATAAAACAGGAAGGACACTGTTATGTATGCAAAATTCTGGGAGGAGCAGGCAGAAAACCTGTCCGGCGATCACCCACTGATAAAAGAAACACTCAGATATCTGGGATACAGCAGCAGCCAGGCAGAGACGGCTGATGAGCGCACTCTTGAAGTTGTTATTGAGTGCGCCGGCGAGCTTGCCCGCCGGTGCCGCCCGCGGCACATCAGCCGCAGGATTCCTGTAAAGGCTGCCGGAGGCAGCCGTACAGAACTGGAAGGCGGTTTTGTGTGGGAGTCAGAAAGTCTTGGCAGAGCCCTCGGAGGCTGCAGCGAAGTTCTGATTTTTGGTGCAACCCTGGGTGTTGAGGCAGACATGCTTATCGGGCGGTTTGCAAGGAGGGACATAAGCCGGGCAGCAATCATGGCCGCAGCGGCAACTGCTTTCACAGAGGATTACTGCGATTGGGCATGCCGCAGGCTGGAGGAAGAACTGCAGCAGCAGGGACATACCCTTGGCGAAAGATTTTCTCCGGGATACGGGGATTTTTCTCTGGAATATCAGGGTGATATTTTCAGGATTCTTGACTGTCCGAAGAATATAGGGGTTACTCTCACTGACGAATTTATTATGATACCAAGCAAGTCTGTGACGGCAGTAATGGCCATTGACGGTTATTGCGGAAAGCAGCTGGGCTGCAGATACTGCAGCAAGGCCGACTGCTTATACAGACGTAAATAAAGGCGGGAGAAGTCCGCAAAGATAATATAAAGGAGATAAGTAAATGAGCATTTTAGATGTTTTAGGCAAAAGAATTCTGTTCTTTGACGGCGGTATGGGCAGCATGCTCCAGAAAAAAGGCATGATGCCCGGTGAAAACACAGATGTGTGGAATTTTACCCGTCCTGAGGATATTATGGATGTGCACCGCCAGTATCTGGAGGCAGGTTCTGATATTATCCTGGTAAATATGTTCGGTGCAAACCGGCTGAAGGCAGCAGGTACAGGTTACACTGTGGAACAGCTTGTAAAACAGGGCATTGCCAACGCCCGCAAGGTTTCTGAAGAATTTGACCGGATAGTTTTCGTGGCTGCTGATGTGGCGCCTACAGGTAAACTTCTTCAGCCTCTTGGAGACCTGTCTTTTGATGATGCCTACGACATTTTTAAAGAAATCGTGGTTGCTGCCGAAGAAGGCGGTGCCGACTTTATTCATATTGAAACAATGTCCGACACTCTGGAAGTGAAGGCTGCCGTTCTGGCTGCCAAGGAAAACACAACCCTTCCGGTTTTTGCTACTGTTACCTTTGATCAGGGGGGCAAAATGCTCACCGGCGGCAATGTAGAGGCTGTAGTAGCTCTGCTGGAAAGCCTGGGAGTGGACGCCCTGGGCGTAAACTGTGGCCTGGGCCCTTTCCAACTGGAAAAAGTTATTTCAGACTTCCTGCGTGTGGCTTCTGTTCCGGTAATCATCCAGCCTAACGCGGGCCTGCCGAGACAGGAAAAGGGCGAGACAGTATACGATGTGACTGCAGAAGATTTTGCAAAAAAGATGCGTGAGTTTGCAGAAGCGGGAGCCTGGATACTGGGCGGCTGCTGCGGCACTACTCCTGACCACATACGCTGTCTGGTATCAGAGTGCAGGGACATAATACCAAAGCCTCTTACTGACAAGGGAAGAACTGTGGTTTCATCATACACCCACGCTGTGGAAATTGCTGATGACCCGATTATAATCGGTGAACGAATCAATCCGACAGGCAAGAGCAGACTTAAACAGGCGCTCAGAGAACGCGATATGGGATATATTCTGCAGGAAGGTTTCGGCCAGCAGGACAAGGGGGCGCAGATTCTGGACATCAATGTAGGCCTGCCTGAAATCGACGAGCCAGCTATGATTTCAGAGGTGGTCCGTGAAGTACAGAGCGTTATCGACCTGCCGCTTCAGATTGATACTTCCAACATTGAAGCTATGGAAAAAGCTCTTCGCTGCTACAACGGCAAGGCCATGATCAACTCTGTCAACGGCAAGAAAGAGTCCATGGAGGCAGTATTTCCTCTGGTGAAAAAATATGGAGGCGTTGTGGTAGGCCTTACCCTTGACGAGTCCGGGATTCCGTCAGAAGCAGAGGGCCGTTATGCCATCGCAGAAAAAATCGTAAAGACTGCCGAATCCTACGGAATTTCCCGCAAAGACATTGTCATAGACGTGCTTTGCCTTACCATCAGCTCCGATCCTCAGGGAGCAGTAACTACCCTGAAAGCACTGCAGATGGTGAAGGAAGGTCTGGGTGTGCGTACTTCCCTCGGTGTTTCCAACATTTCCTTCGGACTTCCGCGCCGTGACATTATCAATGCTAATTTCTATGCGCAGGCTCTGGCCGCAGGCCTTGACTGTGCAATCTTAAATACCAACGCAGATGGTATGCTTCAGGCATATCATGCTTACCGCGCCCTTACCGGAAAGGATGAAAACTGCGCTGCATTCATCGGGCAGTACGCAGGAACCACAGCGCCTGAAGCAGGTTCAGTATCTGCCGCAGCGGCCAAGTCTCCTGATACGGCCATTGACGGGGCAGCCGCTTCCGATCTGGAACGTGCAATTGTAAAAGGACTTAAAGAACAGGCTGGCGACATCGCTGCCAAGCTGCTGAAAACCACTGAACCGCTGAAGCTGATCAACGAGCAGCTTGTGCCAGCTCTTGACATTGTGGGCAAAGGTTTCGAAGCGGGAACTGTTTTCCTGCCGCAGCTTCTCATGAGTGCAGAAGCTGCCAAAGCAGCCTTTGAAGCTGTCCGCAGTGTTATGGGAACCGAAGGTTCCGGCCATGCTAGCAAGGGTAAAATCGTCATCGCTACAGTAAAAGGTGACATCCACGACATCGGCAAGAATATCGTAAAAGTTCTTCTCGAAAACTACGGTTATAAAATCATCGACCTGGGTAAAGACGTTGCTCCTGAAGCAATCGTTGAGGCTGCAGTCAGAGAAGATGCCAAGCTTGTGGGCCTCAGCGCCCTGATGACAACAACCGTCGGCGCCATGGAAGAAACCATCAAAGCCCTTGCAGAAGCCAAGCCTGACTGCAAGGTCATGGTAGGCGGTGCAGTGCTCACAGAGCAGTACGCAAAAATGATTCACGCAGACAAATACGTCCGCGACGCCATGGCATCAGTCCACTTCGCACAGGAAGTGCTTGGATAAGGGGAAAAAACGGTTGCATGCACCGCAGCCGCTGTGTATAATATAATTAATAAAAGAGCTACCGATGAACGGTTGCTCTAGGTGGAAAATATAATTATCCGTCCTATTGGCGAGTTGGACGGATAATTTCTTTTTCTGAAACTATATTACTTGTTGGAAAACAACAAGGTGATTACAGCGATTACAAACAATCCTACTGTAGCGAATGCTGTCAGTGCTTCATATGTAATCATAAAATCACCTCCCTTCGCAGGGAGCAACCGTCCACCGTGTCTCTGGTAACTCTTTGTTACATTATACCATAGGGTAGCGAACGGAACAAATGTTCATTTTCGACATATTCCGACAGCCAGCAACAACAAAACTCAAGCCTGAAAACGCAGAATTATCTACAGTTACTGATGTAAAAATGTCTGCTGTGGATTTCAGTTTTACAGTGGAGGCGGACAGTCTGCGCAGAGTGACCGTGAACCTGCTACTGGCCGACGGCACACTCTACGATGGAATGGGCGAAAAAATCGGTTACGTATCTGCCGCTGAATACAGCGAAGATGACTCAGTCATCAGTGTAACCGGAAAATGGTGTGAAGGATCCCCTGTAAGCAGCGCTGTACTTGACCTTGAAGACTTCTGCGGACTGGAGATAAACGGAGAAAGGTTTTATTATAAATAAACATAAGCATGCCCTGTGCAGCGCTTTTATTAATAATTTCCGTGAGAATCCCCGCAAACGTTGAAAAAATCTTGCAATCCTGGAAAGTTCAGATAAATCAGGGCAAAAAAAGAAGCAATTCCTTGTGAAATTGCCTCTTTTTTACTTTTGCTGAAATTTTTTTCCGGGAAAAGGTTTAAGCAATGCGGGCTGCAGCGATTTCCCCGGAATTTATTCATAAAACCTGTGCACGGACGTAACGCGCGGCCTGACTCCACGCACCAGCGGCTTTATCTCATAGCCAGGCTTACTTCGCCCACTGCAGCTTTATTACCGTCTACATATACTTCGGCAGCGCAGGTTACGATGGCCTTTTCGGCTTTTTCTGCGGAGATTACTGCGTGGCATTCAAGTGTGTCGCCAGGCTTGATTTTGCTGAAAAATCTTACGTTGTTGATTCCGATAAACAGTGGTGTGGTGCCTGCATATCTTTCGCATGAAAGAATCAGCACGTCGGCAGTCTGTGCCATGACTTCCACAGTGTAAACGCCCGGAAGTACCGGTTCGTCAGGGAAGTGGCCTTTGAAGATTTCTCTGGCAGGGTCAACCCAGAATCTTGTTACGATTTCCTTTTCGGCTTCCATGCTTACAACTTCGTCCACCAGAAGCATAGGGTCTCTGTGAGGGATAACTTTTTTGATCTGTTCTTTGTCCATTAACATGTGATTTATCCTCCTGTATAACAAGCGTTAATATTCATATCTGATAGTAAAATTTTAAAGCCGGAGGCGGCTAAAATCAAGGGGTTTTATCAAAAAAAGATTGTTAAAAAATTATTGATAATTTATTCACGAAATTGTAAAATCTTGTAAAGTATTCTGTATACATCATACGCTTTCCCTTGAGCAATTGACCAAAAAGTATTAAAATGTTATCATTGGGAGATTTCGTTGGAAATCTATTTTTACTACTGGAAGGAGAATATTATGGCTAATGAATGCAATGGCTGCGAACAGGCTCTGGCAATGGAAAAAGCCCTGGACGAAGTAATCGCACGCTACAAGGATACTAAGGGGCCACTCATTCCTGTCCTTCATGAGGCACAGGCAATTTACGGTTACCTTCCGTTTGAAGTTCAGCTCAGAATCGCTGAAGGACTCGATCTCCCTCTGGCTGATGTATATGGAGTAGTTTCTTTCTATACAGGTTTTACAACCAAGCCGAAGGGCAAATACAGAATCAGCGTATGTATGGGTACTGCCTGCTACGTAAAAGGGGCAGAGGCGATTCTTGACAAGTTCACTACAACTCTTGGAATTAATGTGGGAGACTGCACAGAAGACGGTAAGTTTTCACTGGATGCATGCAGATGCGTAGGCGCATGTGGCCTGGCACCGGTTGTAATGATCAACGATGACGTTTACGGAAACGTTATTCCTGAAAATGTCGAAAATATTTTAAAGAACTACGAGGAAGCTTAAGGAGAAAAAGATATGATTAAAAATGTTGAACAGTTAAACTTCCTCCGTGACAAAATGCGCAAAGAAATGGCGCTCCGCCGCGGCGTGGAAGCAGAGGCTGCTGAAATGGGCGGACGCATGCAGATTCTTGTATGCGGCGTTGCCGGATGCCAGTCCTCAGGGTCTCTGGGAGTTTACAATGAATTAAAGAATTTAATTGAAACAAACAAGTTAGAAGATGAAATCAAAATTATCAGCACAGGATGTATGGGCCTCTGTGCTCTCGGACCTCTTATGGTCGTATATCCTGGCAGAGTAATGTACACAAAGGTTAAGCCTGAAGATGTGGCTGAGATTTTCCAGTCCCACATTATGGAAGGCAAACCTGTGGAAAGACTTTTTGCTGTGGACAATGATGGCACTAAGATTGCTGATGCTCTGGGCCAGCATTCTTTCTACACCAAGCAGCTTAAAATTGCACTTAAGAACTGCGGAACTATTGATCCGTACAGTATTGAAGAATACATAGGCGTGGACGGTTACCAGGCTCTTGCCAAGGTGCTCAAGGAAATGGATCCTGAAGATGTAGTTGATACAATGAAGGAATCCAACCTGAGAGGCCGCGGCGGTGCAGGTTTCCCTACAGGCATGAAATGGGCTTTTGCAGCTTCCCAGCAGAAACGTCAGAAGTATGTCTGCTGTAATGCTGACGAAGGTGACCCTGGTGCTTTCATGGACCGTTCCGTACTTGAAGGTGACCCTCATTCAGTAATCGAGGCAATGGCCATTGCAGGTTATGCCATCGGTTCCAATCAGGGCTACGTATATGTCCGCGCAGAATACCCTGTGGCAGTAAAGACTCTTAAGGCTGCCATTCAGCAGGCTAAGGAATACGGTTTCCTGGGACAGAACATTCTGGGTACTGACTTCAGTTTCGATCTGGAAGTGCGTCTTGGCGCAGGTGCTTTCGTATGCGGCGAAGAAACTGCCCTCATGACCTCAATCGAAGGACACAGAGGCGAACCTAAGCCTCGTCCGCCGTTCCCTGCAGTAAAGGGTCTTTTCGGCGAACCTACAATTTTAAATAACGTAGAAACTTACGCAACTATTCCTAGAATCATCCTTAATGGTGCTGAATGGTTTAACTCCATCGGTACTGAAAAATCCAAAGGTACCAAGGTTTTCGCAGTTGGCGGTAAGATTGAAAGAACAGGTCTTGTGGAAGTTCCTATGGGAACTACTCTCCGTGAAATCGTATTCGATATGTGCGGAGGCATTCCGAATGGTAAGGAATTCAAGGCTGCACAGACAGGTGGTCCTTCCGGCGGATGTATCCCTGCGGAAGCTCTGGATACACCTATCGACTACGACAACCTGATTGCTCTGGGCTCCATGATGGGTTCCGGCGGTCTCATCGTAATGGACGAAGACACTTGTATGGTTGACCTGGCAAGATTCTTCCTGGACTTCACATTTGATGAATCCTGCGGCAAGTGTTCACCATGTAGACTGGGTACCAAGAGAATGTACGAAATTCTCGAAAAAATTACTCAGGGTAAGGGCGAGCTTGAGGATATTGAAAAACTTGAAGTTCTGGCAAGAAACATCAAGAACTCCGCACTCTGCGGACTTGGCCAGACTGCTCCTAACCCTATACTTTCCACACTCCGTTACTTCAAGGATGAATACATGGCACACGTTGTGGACAAAACTTGTCCTGCAGGTGTATGTAAGTCCATCATCAAGTTCAAAATTGACAATGAACTCTGCAGAAGCTGTGGCATCTGTAAAAAACATTGTCCGGTGGGAGCTATCAGCGGAGACAAGCAGAATCCGTACATTATCGATCAGGATAAGTGTATCAAGTGCGGCGTCTGCGCTCAGAAGTGTCCGTTCAACTCAATTCTCCACCGTGAAAGGAAAGGGGTGTAAGGCAGCATGAGAAATGTAAATATTACAATCGACGGAATCAAGACAAGTGTTCCCGGCAACTATACAATTCTTGAAGCCGCAAAGGCGGTAAACATTTTCATCCCTACGCTTTGCTACCTGAGAGATGTCAATGAAATCGGCTGCTGCCGTATGTGTCTGGTTGAAACCAAAGGCGGCAAAGCTCTTCAGGCGGCCTGCGTTACTCCTGTAGCAGAAGGCATGGAAATTTATACTCACTCACCTAAGGTTGTTGAAGCAAGAAAGGTGAACCTGGAATTAATTCTTTCAAATCACGTGACAAGATGTCAGACATGTTCCAGAAGCTGGACTTCCTGCGAACTTCAGACCCTCGCCAACAAACTGGGCGTGGAAGCCGTAAGATTTGAAGGGGAAGCTACCAAGCACACTCAGGACATCGGTGTTTCTATCGTAAGAGATAACAATAAATGTATTCTTTGCAGACGCTGCGTAAGCGTATGTAAAAATGTCCAGACAGTGGGCGTAATCGACGCTATCGGCAGAGGTTTCCATACAGAAATCGGTTCACCGTTCGACAGAAAACTTGCTGACACTCCTTGCGTAAACTGCGGACAGTGTGTGAATGTATGCCCGGTTGGTGCCCTTCACGAAAAGACTGACACTGATGTGGTATGGAACGCACTTAATGATCCTGAACTTCACGTTGTGGTTCAGACTGCTCCTGCAGTCCGTGCTGCACTGGGCGAAAGCTTCGGTATGCCAATCGGCACAGCAGTTACAGGCAAGATGGTTACTGCTCTCAGAATGATTGGTTTCGATAAAGTATTCGATACTGACACTGCAGCTGACCTGACAATCATGGAAGAATCCAACGAACTTATTGACAGAGTACGCTCCGGCGGCAAACTGCCTATGATCACATCCTGCTCACCAGGCTGGATCAAGTTCTGCGAACACTACTTCCCTGAATATCTGGACAACCTTTCAACATGCAAGTCACCGCACATGATGTTCGGTTCAATCATCAAGACTTACTATGCAAAGAAAGCCGGCATTGACCCTTCAAAGATTTTCACAGTTTCAGTAATGCCTTGTACAGCTAAGAAGTTCGAAGCAAAGAGACCTGAAATGGAAGTTGACGGCCTCAGAGATGTGGATGCAGTTATCACAACAAGAGAACTTGCAAGCATGATTTATGATATTGGTATTGACTTCCCTAATCTTCCTGATGATGTATTTGATGATCCGTTCGGAATCGCTTCCGGTGCCGGCGTAATCTTCGGTACTACAGGCGGCGTTATGGAAGCTGCACTGAGAACTGCAACCGACATTCTCAGCGGCTCCTCCACTGACAACATCGAATATGAAGAAATCAGAGGTTTTGAAGGAATCAAGGTTGCTGAATGTACAGTTGGTGAAGTCAGACTCCGTGCGGCAGTTGCACACGGACTGGGTAATGCCCGCAAACTTCTTAACCAGATCAAGGCTGGCGAACTGGAAGTTGATTTTATTGAAATCATGGCATGCCCTAACGGCTGTATCAACGGCGGTGGTCAGCCAATCCAGAGCTCTGATATCAGAAACTGGTCCAATGTAAGCCAGAGAAGAGCAGAAGCGCTTTACAGTGAAGACAGAAATATGTACGTACGTAAGTCCCACAACAATCCTGCAGTCAAGAGACTTTACAAGGATTATCTGGGAATGGCAGGCGGTACGCTTTCACATAAGCTGCTTCATACTCACTATCACGAAAGGGAAAAATACCCTGAAATCGACTAAAAAACAGGCTTCGGTCATTGACTAAAAACCAAAAATAAGATAACATAATGAAGGGGTTTCGGGCCCCTTCATTTATTTTTATATCAGAGGATTTAGCTTTTACGATGAAAAAAATTGATATGTTCAAAGAATACGTAATAAGGTTGTGTTTCAGATGTTCAATCCTGCTTATCGGCCTTGCAGCGTATTTTATGGTGCCGGATTATTTCGACCTGATTGTAACAAAGAGCCTTGAAAATCAGTGGGAGCTTCAGGGGCTTTCTGCGGCACAGGTGGTTGCAAATCTTTCGGAAAATTACAATATAATATGGATTTATCTGGTATGGGGCATACTTATGATGAGTATGGTTCTACAGATGATTCCTGACAACAAGAGAATAACAATGGGAAGCAGGAAGGAACACGAAGAGTTTTATGCACCGGTGGAAGGATACAGCGAGCTGGAAATGTACCGTTATGTGCAGAAGCAGAATGTTGCGGCAATCTGGGTCCTGATTGTGTGGTTATCATTCAACGCCGTCTTTGGTGCTCTTTATGTAACAGGCATCATTCACACAAAAGAACTGATAATGCTCACATTGTTCTACTATGTGGCGGACCTGATATGCGTGGTTATCTGGTGCCCGTTCCAGAGCTTCTTTATGAAAAACAGATGCTGCGTAAACTGCCGTATATTCAACTGGGGTCATTTTATGATGTTTACACCGATGCTTTTTATCAGACATTTCCTGTCGTGGAGCCTTTTCTTCACCAGCCTGATTGTAATGCTGCGCTGGGAGATTACTTTGCTCCGTCATCCGGAAAGATTCTGGGAAGGCTCAAACAAAGTCCTCAGGTGCGAAAACTGTAAGGACAAAATCTGCAGATTGAAAGGACCTAAGTTTATTCAGAAACATTGAAAAACAGGCAAAATCAGGATTAAAATACTGGAATATTGACTAAAATAGTGCTACAATAATATAAGACTGTATATTTTGGAGGAAAGAAAATGGCTGAAACCAACAATTTTATCCACAACATAATTGAAAAAGATTTAGAATCACAGAAATACGGAGATAAGGTTTACACTCGTTTCCCGCCGGAACCAAACGGCTACCTGCATATCGGACATGCCAAGTCCATCTGCCTGAACTTCTCCACAGCGGCGAAGTACGGCGGCAAGTGTAACTTAAGATATGACGACACAAACCCTGTAAAGGAAGACGTTGAATACGTGGACTCCATCGAAGCTGACGTAAGATGGCTGGGCTTTGAATGGACAGAAAGACTCTGGGCATCCGATTATTTTGACACAATGTACGATGCTGCAGTTGAGCTCATCAAGCAGGGCAAGGCTTTCGTATGCGACCTTACAGGCGAAGAAATCAAGGAATACAGAGGTACGCTCACAGCACCTGGTAAGGAATCCCCTTACAGAAACCGTTCCATCGAAGAAAACCTTCAGCTTTTTGAAGAAATGAAGGCAGGCAAGTACGCTGACGGTGAAAAGGTTCTCCGTGCCAAGATTGATATGGCATCTCCTAATATCAACATGAGAGACCCTATCATCTACCGTATTGCTCATGCTACTCACCATAACACAGGGGACAAGTGGTGCATTTATCCTATGTACGACTTTGCACACCCTATTGAAGATGCAATCGAAGGAATCACACATTCTATCTGCACACTGGAATTCGAAGACCACAGACCACTTTACGACTGGGTTCTCAGAGAAGTAGGCTGGTGGCCAGCACCTCCTCAGCAGATTGAATTTGCGAGACTCAACCTTACAAATACAGTAATGTCCAAGAGATACCTGAAGGCCCTCGTAGAAGACGGTGTGGTTGACGGTTGGGACGACCCTCGTATGCCGACCATCGCAGGTATCCGCCGCAGAGGCTACACTCCTGAAGCAGTAAGACAGTTCTGCGAAGACATCGGTGTTGCCAAGGCAAACAGCACAGTTCAGGTTGCTCAGCTTGAGCAGTGCGTAAGAGAAGACCTTAAGGAAAAGGTTGAATCCAGAAACGTAGTATTCGACCCTATCAAGGTTATCATCACAAACTACCCTGAAGGCCAGAGCGAAATGTGCGAAATCGAAAACAACGCTCAGGTTCCTGAAATGGGCACACGCCAGGTTCCTTTCTCAAGAGAATTATGGGTTGACGGCGCAGACTTCATGGAAGTTCCTGCAAAGAAATACTTCAGACTCTTCCCTGGCAACGAAGTAAGATTCAAAGGCGCTTACTTCATCACATGCAACGAAGTGGTGAAGAACGAAGACGGCTCCATCAAGGAACTCCTCTGCACATACGACCCTGAAACTCATTCCGGCTCCGGATTTGAAGGCCGCAAGGTAAAGGGCACAATCCACTTCGTGGACGCTGCAACTGCAGTTCCTATCAAGATCCGTCAGTATGACTACCTGATGATTGAAGACGAAAATGGCGATATGGTAAGAAACCCTGAAACTATGAGAGAAATCACATGCTACGCAGAACCTTCCATCACAGAAGCTGAAGCAGGCGAAAGATTCCAGTTCTTCAGACACGGTTACTTCATCGCTGAACCTAAACTTTTCACTAAAGACAACTTATTATTCAATGAAATCATAGGACTCAAGAGCTCCTGGAAATAGGGTATAACCCGGAGGTAATACAATGCCAAATTGTGCACATTGTACTGTAAGGTCATGTAATCAGGGAAGTACTGAAAAAGCACCGGCAAACTGTCCGGGCCGTTTCACTACTAAAGAAAAGGAACTTTCACGCTACAGTGAAGAGGACAGACGCACCTTCATTGCGGCAGCTGAAGTTGAAGCCGAAGGATACTGTAAGAAAGTACGCGTTCAGGAAATTATGGACTATGCACTCAAGTGCGGATACAAGCATCTTGGCGTTGCCCACTGCGTTGGTCTCAGAAACGAAGCAAGAGTGTTTGCAGATATTCTTAAGGACAACGGATTTGAAGTTGAAACTGTCTGCTGCAAAGTAGGCGGCGTGGATAAAGCTGAAATGGGCGTAGGCAGAAACGGTTATGTGGATGACTGTGAATTTGAAGCAATGTGTAATCCTGCCGGACAGGCAGCAGTTCTTGATGAAGCAGGCTGTGAACTTAACATTCTGCTGGGGCTTTGTGTGGGCCACGATACACTGTTTATCAAAAACAGCAAGGCTCCTGTTACCGTACTTGCGGCTAAAGACAGAGTCACAGGCCATAATCCGCTGGCGCCGATTTATAACGCAGAGTCTTATTACCGAAATAAGTTGAAAAAACAAGAATAGTAGCGAAAACCCACCGGTGCCGGTGGGTTTTTTGGTGTGCGTTTGGCGAACTGGTAAAAAATGGTTGTAAGATTACCTGCGATATTGTATTATAAAGATAGTAGTATGAAAATAAACAATATTGTATTATGCGAGCCATCGTTATAACAGTTCCGGCAGACCGACATTGATTGTTTTCAGTAATTATCCTCTAAAAGTCAATATATTCGACAAAAACATTGATTTATTTTCACGGAACAATAAAAAAGTGCAATGTTTGAAGAAAAAGGGGGAATTAACTATGAAAAATCGGCCGGAAATTGTTGTTTTATTGCGTGAATTAGAAAATCGGCTTCAAAAAAGCAATGCTGAATTGAAGAAATGCCCTGCGGGAGTCCTTCGCAAGAGCGTCAGTAATGGTACGCCTGTTTTCTTTCAGGCATACACCGATGATGATAATAAAATAATAAGGAAAAGTCTTTACCGCAAACCTGAAACGGCACGTGCGTTGGCACGAAAAATGTATCTGGAAGAAGAAACCAGGATTTTGGAACGGAATTTAAAGTTGCTGCAGCAATTGCTGGAAGAGTGTAAGCCAATGCAGCCGGAGAACATAATCAGCAGTCTGCCTAAACGCTACCAAGGCATACCAAATGAATGTTTTTTCGACGGCAATCGACAAGGGTGCGATACCTCTGGCAGCTGGGATTCAGAACCATACGAAAAGTCTGACTTTCGCCCGGAAGAACTGACTAAAATCACAACCAGAGGACTACATGTCCGCTCCATGGCTGAGCTTGTAATAGCAGAATGTTTTTGCTATCACCAGCTGATGTTCCGGTACGAGGAACTTATACATATTGATGACTATAATTTTGCGCCGGATTTTACAATTATGCGCAGGCACAAGTGGAAACTGTCCATGTATGAGAAAGCAGGTATCGTGCCGTGGGACAATCTGATTGTTACATACGGCGACCGTAATGCCAATGTGGATATGCGGGTTGTGGAAAGTGAGATTGAGAATAAACTGATTTAAGAAGAAAAACCTCTGCAGGAGCAGAGGCTTTTGCTTAATTTTTTGTATTGCGTATTTCGTCCGGAAGTTTACCTTGATCCAGGCCATCTGTTACAAGCAGCAGAATTTTGTAATGGGGATCTTTGTAGCTGTCATCATCAGGATAATAGCCGGCCAGCAGTTCTAACTGAAAGTTAACGTTTGGATCCGGGATTGATATTTCATCGGCAGGAGCTTCTGCAGGGAGGCTGCCAGCGATAAAGTCAGTAAGTGATTCTTCTGTCAGCTCTTCATAATTAATGTTCTGCTGCATTACAATATCGCCGCAGAATTGTTCTCCTTCAGAAATAGTAAACTGAGGATTGTACTGACTGGCAGAGTTATGATAGCGGTTGGCGAGGCTTTCATAGTCATAGTGTTTTGAGTCAGCGAAAGCTTTGTGTTCTTCAGTGATATGTTTTTTAGTCAGATTCATAATCACACCCCCTGTTGTTTTATTTACATAACAAAGCTATCAAATTCCATATTTCTGTATTTTTGAATAGAGCAGGCTCCGGGAGATGCCCAGAAGCTTGGCAGCTTCAGTTCTGTTTCCTCCGCACTTTGCAATAGCATCTTCAATGAGCTGTTTTTCGGCAATTCCCTTGTTCTGGAAGAAGTTGTCCGATGAAGAAGAGATGACTGTTTCTGCCACCTGACCGGCTCTGCGTTTTTCTTCGAAAAAGTCAAAGTCTTCGCGCAGAAGGACTCCTCCTTCAGCCAGGACACAGGCTCTTTCGAGAACGTGTTCCAGTTCTCGGACATTGCCCGGCCAGCTGTATCCTGCAAGATACTCCAGTGCTTCACTGTTTATGCCGGCGATATCCAGTTTGTATTTATGGTTGATTTTTTCAATTATGGTTTCGCACAGCAGCGGAATGTCTTCGGGACGTTCGCGGAGAGGCGGAATCTGGATTTCCATTACATTGATACGGTAGAGAAGGTCCTCGCGGAACTTCTTTTCGGCAGTCATTTTGTAAAGGTCCTGGTTACTGCAGCATATTACCTGCACATTAAGAGGTATTGCTTTGACTGAACCGATTCGTTCTACTTCGTATTCCTGAAGAACGCGGAGCAGCTTAGGCTGGAGGTCCAGCGGCAATTCTTCAATTTCGTCGAGAAGAATTGAACCACCGTTGGCCAGTTCGAACTTGCCGGCCTTGCCGCCTTTGATTGCGCCGGAGAATGTACTGGTTTCATAACCAAAAAGTTCTGATTCAAGCAGTTCACGCGGAATTGCTGCACAGTTTACTTTTACAAAAGGTGCATCTTTACGCATGCTGGCGTTATGAATTGCTGTTGCAAACACTTCCTTTCCGCAGCCGGTTTCGCCTGTGAGAAGAATAGGCATACGGCTGTTGGTAACGCGGGAAAGAATTTTTTTGATTTCTATAATCTTAGGGGAAATTCCTACAATATTGTCGAAAACTGAAGGTGCTTCGCTGAGGCCTTTCAGCTGTTTTTCAAAAAGAATATTGGAGGTTTTCAGTGCCTGGATTTCTTTATAGAGTGAGTTTACGGCTTCTGTAGCATTAAGGGAACTGAGTCCGATGACGCCAAGAATTTCTCCATAAGGACTTTTGATAGGGAAACGGTTGTAGACAAGTGAGCGCCCGTCTTCGTATTCAAAAAGGCTTCCGAGGGATGGTTCGCCGCTATGGAGCGTTTCGTAAAGCTTGGTTCTTGGGATTACTTCCTCGACTTTAAGCCCGAGCACATCCTGTTTTTCTTTGCCCAGAAAATGGGCATAAGTATTGTTAATATATACTATGTAGCCGAATTTGTCGATTATAATTACATGGTAAAAAGAATCAATTGCGGTATCCATAATATCTTTGACTGATTCGTATACGTTGGTTGCTTCAATGTAGTTTGCCATGGAAAACCCTCCTTTGTTGTCTATAATAACACACAATGCCCGAAAAATAAAACAAAATTTATGCTAATTTTTCTTCTTTCCAGTGGCTGGGGCTTGGCACAGAAATTGCAATTTATATAAAAAATATGCGGTAAGGACTGCCGCATTTTGTTTCGATTTTAAATATACAGGAGGTATATATTATGCGTATTGCTATTATGGGGGCTGGTGCTCTCGGTACAATTTTAGGAGCTTATATTGCAAAGGCTGGTTATGATGTAGTATTAATCGACCCATATAAAGAACATGTGGATGCACTTAATGAAAAGGGTGCGCATGTTATCGGTAAGGTTGACTTCGTTCAGCCTGTAAAGGCAATTACACCTGACCAGATGGAAGGTATTTATGATCTTGTTATCTACCTTGCTAAGCAGACTTATAACGATGTTGCAATTCCTCAGATTATGGCACACATCGACGAAAACAGTACAGTATGCGTAGGCCAGAACGGTATTCCTGAATACGCAGTAAGTGCTGCTATCGGTGAAGAAAGAGTTGTTGGTTCTCCAGTAGGCTGGGGCGCTACATTCATCGGCCCTGGCGTTTCCGAACTGACTACAAAAGTTGAAAACATGGGCTTCACTCTTGGTTCCCTCGTTGGTCCTGTAAACGACAGAGTACTGAAGACTAAGGAAATACTTGAAACTATGTGTGAAACAGTAGTTTCCGACAACCTTTTAGGCCTTCGCTGGACTAAGCTTCTCATGAACTCCACATTCAGCGGACTTTCAACTGCTCTTGGTACTGTTTTTGCTACAATCCTTGACAATGATGATACAATGAAGCTCATCCTCAAGATTGGTAAAGAATGTCTTGACGTAGCTGCAGGTCTTGGAATCACTCTGGAAGATTATGAAGGATACGACTTCTATCAGACATTCAAGAGAGGTAATGAAAAGACTAATGCTGAATCTATCGCTAAGATCAGAGAAATCTGGCAGGCTCACTATCTTGGTGTTGCCAGCATGTATCAGGACCTTACAAAGGGCCGCAAGTGCGAAATTTACGATATCAACGGTGTTGTATGCGAATCCGGACGTAAGTGCGGCGTGCCTACACCTGTAAATGACATGGTAGTTAAAGTTGTTGCAGGAATTCAGGACGGCAAGTATGAACTGAGCCAGGACAACATCCAGTTCTTCAAAGATCTGATTTAACAGGCATTTATCCATCCAAGGTTAAATAAAGTAAAGAAAGAAAAGAAGGCAATTAAATTTGTCTTCTTTTCTTTTTGCCGGAGGAATTGTCCGGGGCGGCATCCTGTGGTAAAATGTTGGTACACAAAAGAAAGGATCAGGGGTATGGAAAGAGAAATTACTGTAATTTTTATAACATGCGGTGTGGCTATTCTGATGGGGATTCTGGCAGGAAGCGGCGCGGTATATTTTTTTAACCGTATACCGGGAATGTGGCTTTGCGATTATGGGGAGGAACCATCGGAAGAACTGCTTCATCCGACTTGTCAGAGGATAAAGAGTACGCCGTGGAAATATGTTATTACAGGATTCTTTATTATAATTGGAATCAAACTGGGCATGGAAGACCCGCTGTTTGCTGTGCCGGCGATAGCGGCAATATGGCTGCTTCTTGAAATGGCCATTGCCGATGTGAAGTACATGATTGTACCGGACCAGCTGATTATGCTGCTGGTGGTCTGCGGGCTGGGATTTATACCTCACCATGCGCTGGGCGTTATGGACTGTCTGTGGGGAGCGGTCATTGGTTTTGGTGTAATGCTGGTCATTGCCCTTGTGGGCAGGCTCATGTATAAGAAACCTGCAGTGGGCGGTGCCGATGTGAAGCTTTTTGCGGCGCTGGGACTTTGCTGCGGTACTGATGGCATACTGGTGATTTTTGTGCTTACAACTTTTATAAGTGCAGCACATTTCGTGTGGCTTATGGCCCGGCGCGGCGCAAAACTGTCTGATGAAAGAGCGATGGTTCCATATATTGCTCTTTCTGCAACTTTATATCTAGTCATTTTGCACGAAATGAGTTATAATATAATGATACAATTTTAATTTTGAAAACAGAAAGAGAGAATATAAATGATTACAAGTAAACAGAGAAGTTATCTCCGCAGTCTGGCACACAGCATTGATCCGGTGGTATATATCGGCAAGGCTGGTGTAACAGAAAATGTTATTAAAGAAATAGACCAGGCTCTGGAAGCAAGAGAACTGGTAAAGGTAAAGATTCAGGAAGGCTGCGAACTGGCAGCAAAAGATGTTGCCAACGAAATCTTACCTGGACTTGAAGCAGAATTTGTACAGGCAATCGGCCGCAAATTCACTCTTTACAGAGAATCCAAAGAAAATAAGCAGATTGAGCTTCCAAAAGCTAAGAAATAATTGCCAGTAAAGGGGAATGACCGTCAGGTACAGTATGAAAAAAAATATTTTGCTTACAATTGAATATGACGGTACCGGGTTCAAAGGCTGGCAGAGGCAGCCGGAGGTCAGGACTGTGCAGGGTGAACTTGAAAGGGTGCTTTCTTTCGCCTGCAAAGAGGAAATCACAATAAACGGTACAAGCCGCACTGATGCCGGCGTACATGCCCTGGGGCAGAGAGCAACTTTCACCATGACTTCGGGCCTGCCGGTAGAAAAGCTGCCCAGAGTGGTAAACAACCTTCTTTGCGGCGGCATGCACTCACTTCATCCCGTAGGCGATATACGGATTGTAGCGGCCGAAGAGGTAAGCGAAGATTTTCACGCACGGTTTGACAGCAAGGGCAAGAAGTACCGCTATATAATCAGGAACACGCCGGAAGCAGATATTTTCCGCAGGAATTACTGCTATCAGGTAGCGGAAAAACTGGATGTGGAAGCAATGAAGGATGCTGCTGAATATATTGTGGGGACTCATGATTTCAAGTGTTTCCAGGCAGCTGGCGGTGAAGAAAAAGAAACCACAGTCAGAACAATTCATAGCCTCACTGTACAAAGAGACGGTGAAAATGTTATAATTGAAGTGGCCGGTGACGGTTTTCTCTATAATATGGTGAGAATCATCACAGGCACACTGGTTGAAGCAGGACTTGGCAAAAAACAGCCGGCAGAGCTTAAAACAATTATTGAAAGCAAAGACAGACGCAATGCGGGACACACCGCACCTGCTGAAGGCTTATATTTAGTTGAAGTATATTATTAATCCGGAGGTAAACAGAATGAACAGACCTAGCTGGGACGAATATTTCATGGAAATGGCTGAGCTTACAGCCAAGAGATCTTCCTGCATGAGAAGAAATGTAGGTGCAGTTATTGTAAAGGACAAGCGTGCCGTTGCCACAGGCTATAACGGAGCGCCTGTAGGTCTGCCTCACTGCGAAGAAAAAGGCGGATGCCTCCGCCAGCAGCTGGGAGTGCCTTCCGGACAGAGACACGAACTGTGCAGAGCACTGCATGCTGAACAGAATGCAATTATTCAGGCGGCTTCCATGGGACATGCTATTGAAGGGGGCACAATTTACATAACACATCAGCCTTGCGTGATTTGCGCAAAGATGATTGTGAATGCCGGAATCAAGCGTATTGTGGTCAAGGAAGGCTACCCTGACGAACTGGCAGTGGAAATTCTGGATGAAGCAGGACTTAAAGTAGAAAAAATAGGAGAATAAGTAAAATGTATAATACATTATGGATTACATTTCTTGTATCCTTTGTAGCATCTCTTGCAATGACTCCCGTGGCAATCTGGCTGGCACCTAAAATAGGGGCCATCGATGTGCCGAAGGACGGCAGACGTATGCATACCAAGGCAATGCCCCGTTTCGGAGGTCTTGCGATTTTCGTGGGAACAACGCTTTCCATGCTCATTTTCCTGACCTTTGATCAGAGGGTGGTAGGAATAATGGTAGGCGGTGTGCTGATTTATATTCTGGGAGTACTGGATGACCTGAAAAACCTGCCTGCAAAGGTAAAATTCCTCGGTCAGATTGTCATTGCAATTATAATGTACATGTACGATATCAGAATTGAGTTTATCACCAACTTCTTTGGTGAAGGCAAAAGTTACTTCGGCGCAGCCCTATGTTTCGTGGTTACAATTCTCTGGATTGTGGGTATTACCAACACAGTAAACCTGATTGACGGGCTTGACGGGCTGGCGGCAGGAACATCTGCCATTGCATCCCTTTGCATTGCTTACGTAGCGTATATTCATGGTATGTACCTTGTATCCGGCTCCATGCTTGCGCTGGCAGGCGGGGCACTGGGTTTCCTTCCGTTCAATTTTTATCCGGCAAAGATATTTATGGGTGACGGAGGGTCATTGTACCTTGGTTTTATGTTGGCCACACTATCCATTCTGGGACCGGTAAAGAGTGCTACAATCGTGGCGGTAATTATTCCGGTACTGGTGCTGGGACTGCCGATATTTGATACAGCCTTTGCAATTTTCAGGAGAATGGTAAACAAGCGCCCTATTATGGAAGCTGATAAAGGCCATCTGCACCACAGACTGATGAGTCTGGGATACGGGCAGAGAAGAGCGACACTGATGCTTTACTGCGTGAGCGGCATCATGGGTGTGGCGGCGGTAACGTACAGCAGAGGCCTGTGGATGGAAACAATCGGTCTTTTTGCAATATCGTTCCTTATGATATATATTTTCCTGACCGATGCAAACAGTGCAATTCCGCATATAAAACAGCCTAAAACGGTTATTAAAAAGACTTCATTGGTGGTAGAAGAATATAAGACTGTCAGTGAAGAGGATGAATAATTTAATATAATTTATTTAAAGAATGTTTTGCTGGTACTGACGCCCGAAGGATTTCTGAGGGGAAAGGCTGAATAAATAGTCTGACTTTTATGATTTTTACATCTGGAGTGCCTGCATTTTTTGCCGGCACTCTTTTTTTAGAGGAGGAACAGTTATGGAAACGAGAGTAGCTTTGATAAGTATTATCGTGGAAGACATTGAGGCAGCAGAAAGTATTAACAGACTGCTTCACGAGAACAGACAGTATATTATAGGACGCATGGGTCTGCCTTATCGTGAAAAAGGAATTTCAATTATAAGCGTGGCCATAGACGGACCTATGAACGCAATCAGCGCACTTTCCGGAAAGCTTGGAGCAATCCCGGGGGTCAGCACTAAAACAGTATATTCAAAAGCTCAGGAGGACAAGTAAGATGAAGACAACAAAGATGAAAAAGATTTCAGTAATGGTACTGGCTATGATGATTGTGTTCGCAATGTTTGCAGGCTGTGCCCGTGATGCAGTTGATGAGCAGGGCGGAGACACCGGAACTGTGACAGAAGTTGTAAAAGTAGCAGCTCTCAACGGACCTACAGGAATGGCCATGGTAAAACTTATGGATCAGACTGACAAGTATGAAGTGAGCACATTCCAGGCACCGACTGATGTAACAGGCAAAATTATCAGCGGAGAAGTGGACGTGGCAGCAGTACCTTCAAATCTGGCTGCAGTATTATATAACAAGACAGAAGGAAAAGTGGTGGCAGTGAGTCCTATAGCTATGGGAGTCCTTCATATTCTTGGCAATAATGCCGGTGTGTCAGAAGTGGCAGAACTTGCCGGAAAAACAATTGTAGCCAGCGGACAAGGCGGAACCCCTGAATATGTGCTTCAGAAGGTACTTGAACATGCAGGACTTACTATTTACGAAGATGTACAGATTGAATGGCTGGCAAATCATGCAGAAGTAAATACGAAACTGCAGACTCAGGCAGGAACCATTGCAATGATTCCTGAACCTTTTGTTTCCACGGCTTTAAGCACAGGAAATGCAGCAGTTTCTGAAGTTTTCGATATGAACAGCCTCTGGGAAGAAGCTACAGGACAGGGACTTCCAATGGGCGTATTGGTAGCACAGAAAGCATTTGTGGAAGAAAGAGAAGCGGATCTGAAAGTGCTTCTCAATGACCTTGCGGATTCCGTTGCATTTGTAAACGAAGCATCTGATGAAGCAGCAGCATTTGTTGCAGAAAAAGGATTTATCGGTAAGCCGGAGATTGCGAAAGCAGCTATTCCTAACTGCCATATTGTCCTCTACATGGGTGAAGACGGCTCTGAACTTGGAGCAACAATTCTTAAAACATTCAATCAGACCTTATTTGAAATGGCACCGGCTTCCGTAGGAGGCAAGTTGCCTGGAGAAGATTTATATTATGTCGGAAAATAAAAGAAAAAATATTATAGCAAGCCTGCTGTGGCTTGCCATCTGGCAAGCCGCAGCAGCAGCCGTTGGAAACGGGCTGCTGCTGCCAGGGCCGGCTGGTACAGTCCGGGCCCTGGCAGGCCTTGCGGTTACAGGAGAGTTTTATCTGAATATGGGCTGGACCTTTTTCAGGTGCATTCTGGCCATGGTACTTTCTTTTGGTGCGGGAGCTTTGTGCGCAGGTGCAGCCTGCAGGTGGCCTGCTGCCAAAAGCATACTGAGCCTGCCGGTAGCTTTTTTTAAAGCAGTTCCGGTTATGGCGCTTGTTATATATGTTATCCTGCTGGCAGATTCAGACTGGGTAGCTGTTATAGTGTGCTTTTTTATGTGCTTTCCCATTGTGTATGCAAATATCCTGGCGGGGCTTGAGTCAATGCCCGAAGAGTATCTGGAGCTTACCCGGATTTATGGGCTTGGACGCTGGCAGAGAATCAGGCTGATTTATGTTCCCGGAATTTTACCGCACATCAGGTCAGCAGTGAGCCTTATTGCCGGAATCAGCTGGAAAGCTGTGGTGGCAGCAGAAGTTTTGTCAATTCCAAAGTATTCTCTGGGATATGAAATGCTCAATGCAAAATATTATCTGGAAACAGCCAATCTGTTTGCATATATTGTTACTATTGTGGCATTGAGTCTGGCTTTTGAGAAACTCATAAAAGCTGCGATGAACAGGATTGAGTGGCACGGATATGAAGGAAGCAAGGTTGAAAGGGGAAGAAGCGTTAATGATACATCATTATCAGCCCCTGAAGTTTCCTGCCACAGCCTTTCAAAATCTTTTGGAGGCAAATTGGTTTTAGACGATGTGAATGTTACCTTCGGAGAGGGAAAGGTTACTGCAGTTATGGGACCTTCCGGTGAAGGCAAAACTACCCTTGCCAGAATTATTGCAGGTCTTGAAACTGCAGACGGTGGCCAGGTGGAATTTTCAGATGAGGCTGTAGTTTCATTTCTGTTTCAGGAAGACAGACTGCTGCCTTGGCTCAATATTTATGACAACATAGTGCTGTCTGTGGGCGGCGCTGAGTGCAGCGCGCGGGTGCGCACGCTGGCAGAGCGTCTTGAAATTTCTGATACGCTCTGGCAGCTTCCGGCTGCCCTCAGCGGCGGCATGCGTCACAGAGCAGCACTTGCAAGGACTTTCCTTGCAGAATGCAACCTGCTCATACTTGACGAACCTTTCCGCGGGCTGGATGATGCCCTGAAAGAACGCATCGTAAATAAACTATGGGAGATTGAAACCGCTGGCAAAACCGTGATTCTGATTACTCACAATCAGGATGATGTTGAAAAGCTGGGGGATGTGGTGGCAAAACTGCAGTAAAAAATTTACAGGCGGACAAAAGATGCGTTGCAAGCGCAGCTTGTCCGCTTTTTTGAAGGTAAGCAAGCTTTTTTGATGCTAGGGCGGACAAATGACCTTGCGGCAACAGTTTTGACCGCAATTTTAACGGAGCAAAGCTCTTTTTCATAGAAAAAACTGCCCCAGACGGGTTTTCGAGCAAAAAATGCAAAATAAAGCGGACAAACTGCACGCAGGAGGCTGAATTTGTCCGCATCAGTTTTATTTCAAATATCATTTTGTGGAATGACTCTTTTGTGGTACAATATAAATATAAAAAAAGAAGCAGGAGCAGCAAAAAATGTCGAACAAGGGGATTGATCTTTCCTTTAATCTGCCGCCGGTCAGTGAGTCCGGCCATCTGGCAATGGGCATCCTGGCCCATGTGGATGCAGGCAAGACAACTTTATCAGAGAGCATTCTGTACCTGACCGGAGCAATCCGTAAGATGGGCAGGGTGGACCATAAGGACGCTTTTCTGGACAACAACGCAATTGAGCAAAACCGCGGAATTACGGTGTTTTCCAAGGAGGCTCGTTTTGTGTTGGGCGAAAAAGAGTTTGTGCTTCTGGATACTCCTGGACATACCGATTTCAGTGCTGAAATGGAGCGTACTCTGCAGGTGCTGGACTACGCAGTGCTGGTAATCAGCGGGGCTGACGGTGTGCAGGCTCATACTGAAACTTTGTGGAAACTGCTGGACAGTTACAGAATCCCTGCATTTATTTTTGTAAATAAAATGGATCAGCCGGGAACTGACCGTGCCGCTCTTATGGCCGACATGAGCAAGGTGCTGGGTGACGGACTGGTTGAAATTTTTGATGATGGTACGCCTGATGCGGATGCAGCAGCCATGTGCAGCGAGGCTCTCATGGAGGAATTCCTAGAAAGGGGAGCTGTGACCACAGAATCAATGCAGGAGGCGGTGATGTCGCGCCAGCTTTTCCCTGTATCCTTTGGTTCGGCCCTTAAAATGGCAGGGGTGGAAGAATTTCTGAAAACTTTCAGCACTTATACCGGTAAGAAAGCATACGGACCGGACTTCGGTGCCCGTGTGTACAAAATCAGCCGTGACAAGCAGGGAAACCGCCAGACTCATCTTAAGATTACCGGCGGTGTGCTTAAGAGCAAGACTCTCATACAGACCGGAGAGGCAGACGAAGACAACGAAAAAATCGAGCAGATAAGAATATATTCCGGCGGTGCTTTTCAGCAGGTGCCTGAGGCAGAAGCAGGTATGATTTGTGCAGTAACAGGTCTGTCACAGACTTTTGCAGGACAGGGCCTTGGAACCGAGGCAGAGGCCGGACATATGAAACCGGTGCTTCAGCCGGCGCTCACATATAAAATGATTCTTCCGGAAGGGGCGGACCCGGTGACAGTAATGCAGAAACTGCGCCAGCTGGAGGAAGAAGACCCGACTCTTCATCTGGTGTGGAAAGAGCAGCTGCAGGAAATCCATGTGCAGGTGATGGGGGCACTGGAACTGGAAATTCTTCAGCATCAGATTGAAGAAAGATTTGACATGAAGGTAAGCTTCGGAGAAGGAAGCATAATATACAAAGAAACTATTGCAGAACCGGTAATCGGTATCGGGCATTTTGAGCCTCTCAGGCACTATGCGGAGGCCCATCTTCTCATGGAACCATTGCCCGCAGGCAGCGGCATGGCGTTTGATACCCGCTGCCCTGAGGACAAGCTGGACAGAAACTGGCAGCGCCTCATCCACACACATCTTGTGGAAAGAAAACATCCGGGCGTTCTTACAGGTTCAGAGATTACAGACATAAAAATCAGTATTCTGGCGGGCAGGGCTCATCAGAAACATACTGAGGGCGGAGACTTCAGGCAGGCAACCTACAGAGCAGTCCGTCAGGGACTCCGTAAGGCGAAGAGTGTATTGCTTGAACCTTACTACAGTTTCCGTCTTGAAGTTCCTGCTGAAAACATCGGTCGTGCCATGGCTGACATGCAGCGTCTCTTTGCCAAGTGCAGTCTGCCGGAAATCACAGCAGGCGGTGAAATGAACCTGCTGAAGGGCAGCGGTCCTGTGGCAACTCTTCAGGATTATCAGCGCGAGTGTGCAGCATACACCAAAGGCCGCGGCAGATTCATGGCAATTCCTGACGGTTACAGGCCGTGCCACAATCAGGAAGAAGTAGTGGCGGCTATAGGCTATAGCCCTGAAAGCGATATTTTAAACCCTACCGGGTCGGTTTTCTGTGACCACGGTGCAGCTGTTTATGTGGACTGGCAGCAAGTTGATGAAATGGCCCATGTGGACAGCGGATTCAGGATTGTTGGGAATGATGTGATTGAAGATACGCCTGCATTGCCGGACGGCAGACGAAGCAGATCAGGCATTACGGCATCAGCCAAGGAACTTGAAGAAATTTTCCTCAGAACCTACGGCAAGTCCAAGCGTGATGAGGCTCTCCGCCGCGAGGCTATGAGCAAAGGTACACGCCGACCGCCGTCAGACATTATTGAAAACTTTCCTCAGCCTAACTGGAAGCACGAGCGCGGCAAAGGGCAGCCTTTCATGGTGATAGACGGTTACAATGTAATCTTTGCCTGGGACGAGCTGAAAGCACTGGCACAGATTAATCTTGACTCAGCCCGGGAGGCATTTCTCGATATTCTGGGCAATTATCAGGGCTACAAAAAAATGGGCATGGTAGTTGTTTTCGACGGCTATAAAGTCGCAGGAAGTCCGGGCAGCAAGCAGGAATACGGTCAGATCAAGGTTATCTATACAAAAGAAGCGGAAACCGCTGACCGCTTCATCGAAAAGACAATATACGAGATGGGCCGTAAATACGATGTGGCCGTTGTCACATCAGACAGGCCGGTGCAGATGGCGGCTCTGGGTGACGGCGCACAGAGAATTTCTGCCCGCGAATTTTATCAGGAAGTTATTAATACATCAGAAGAAATCCGTCAGAAGCTTAAGACTCAGAAGACGATTAAAAATCAGCCTTTTGCGGATGTTTTTGCAGATGCAGATATAAAGGAGGAATAACATGGAATTAAAAAAAGCAATTGAGGAAAGAAGCTCTGTCAGAGGATTTTTGCCTGATCCGGTTTCAAAGGAAACTTTAGAAAATGTTATCAGACTTGCTACTCATGCAGTTTCAGCAGAAAACTGCCAGCCATGGGAAATCGCTGTAGTGACCGGTGACGTGCTGAAAAAAGTCACAGAAGATAATTCGGAGTGCCTCAGGGAAGGTCTTCCGACCAGTGACCTTTATGTTCCTGCCATGGGCGACTACAAACCAAGAAGAGTGGAAGTGGGAAAGATGCTTTTCAGCGCTATGGAAATTGCCCGCGAAGATAAGGAAAAACGTTTCTGGTGGCTTTCCAGAGGATATCGTTTCTTCGATGCTCCTGTTGGTATTGTGCTTTATATTGACAAGGAGCTGGACGAAAACTGTTATCGTTTCGACGTGGGCTGTCTGGCACAGAATATTACTCTTGCAGCCATGGAATACGGCCTGGGAACCTGCGTTGCTTATCAGCCTATTGAATACGAAAGAGGTATACGCCAGCATCTGAGTATTTCTGACGACAAGATTCTCGTGGCAGCAGTTGCCATCGGCTACCCTGACTGGGAGTTTGCGGCAAACAAGGTAAGAACTCCGCGTCTGCCGGTTGAAGAAGTGACAACATGGTACGGTTTTGACGAATAAATCGTGTAAACATAAAAAGAACCTTTCATATGAGAGGTTCTTTTTTATTGAAAAAGTACACGGACAGGATGCAAACGTTACAAACCGAGGAACTCTCCGTCAGGATTATCATCCTGGGCACTGTTAACTGCGTGATAGTAGATGTTCATATATTTCAGTGCATTAAAATGTTTGTCCGGTTTAACCTGGTAGATTTTATCCTCAAAATATATGTTCAGTTTGTTCTTGCCAAGGGCGCTGACAGCACTTATGCCGGCAAATGGCAGAGTAAGCATATTGCCCGGAGCCAGTTCCACTTCGTAGCGGTCTTTGTACATTGTGAATGAGGCCTCTTCGGAAAGAACGTTTTTATTCTTATATAATATTACTTCAGAAAATCTTACCTTGTCGCTGTA
>JAFQHT010000032.1 GCA_017397825.1 Bacillota bacterium
GGCATTCCGTGATCGCTTGGCAGCAGATACCAACACTCTCATTGACATTTCCACCCGTGATCCCTATATGCGAAAACTGGCGGCAGACATCAATGTGCAGCTTCGGCTGCTCCGTAAAGAACGCCACCGTTACCAACAGGGCGATCTGGAACTGAAAGAAGCTGTCACCAACATTTCCCATGACCTGAGAACTCCGCTGACCGCAATCAACGGTTATCTTGACCTGTTAGAGCATGAGGAAAAAAACGAAAATGTTCAGCGTTATCTTTCGCAAATTAAAAACAGAACCGAGGTTTTGAAGAATTTGACCGAAGAACTGTTCCGATATAGTGTGGTCACATCGACCCAGGATCTGAAACCGGAACGCATGGATGTTGTCCGGGCATTGGAGGAAAGTCTGCTGTCTTTTTATGCGGTCATGCAGGAAAAAGGTATCCAACCGGAAATCGAATTACCGGAGGAACCTGTTTTCCGTGAACTGGATGCAGGTGCGGTCAATCGAGTTTTCTCCAACATCATCAGCAATGCGCTAAAATACTCTGATGGCGATTTGTCCGTAGTCATGGATAAGAACGGATGTGTTACATTCAGTAATACGGCGCACAACCTAAATGCTGTCACAGTCGGCAGACTGTTTGATCGATTCTATACAGTAGAAGCCAGTCGCAATTCAACAGGTTTGGGATTATCCATTGCCAAGCTGCTGATCGAGCGTATGGGAGGAAGTATTAAAGCAATCTACAACAATAACAAGTTGCTGATCAAAATAACCTTTGCAAAATAAAATAAGCCCTGCTGTCAGTCACACTCGACCAACAGCAGGGCTTGCATCATTTAATCCAGATTTTTGTATTCGGTTACAGTTCTCAAATATGTTTCGGGATCACCGTTCAAAATAAGGTCAGCATATTCCAACGGTGCGTTGTAGATCAGATAATCAAGCTCTGACCGCTGATACATATTGTCTGCAATCTCGTTCTCAACAGCGATAGTGTCAATCGCAATCATTCTGCCGTCCCTGAATTTCAGTTCCACACAGCAATTATCCATATTGTAGGCACAAGATATTAAGGTTTTCATGGTATGTCCTCCATAATTCGAAATATAAAGCGAAAATCCCGTCTGACTTCCTGTTAGAAATCAGACGGGATTTGTCCGTATGCACCCCGGAAACCGTCAGCTAACAGTTGATAAGTAAATTAGTTCCTTATCACTGTTAAGCCAAGTATTTTAAACATTTCCAGCAGCTTCAGCCCGGATTGTCCAGGCAAAAAAACATTTTTGAAACCAAATGATAGTTGACATATAGCACATTTTGTAGTAAATTTTTAATGCGAATACTATATATTGTGGTATTATTATTTAGTCAAATGAATGTTTATATGTTATATATTGAAGAAAGGAATGATCCCAATGGACAGCATTAAAAAAATCGTAAAACGAGACGGCAGAACTGTACCTTTTGATGTGGACAAAATCGCAGATGCTATTTTTAAGGCAGCCCAGGTTTTAGGCGGCCGCGACAGAGATATGTCCGTATACCTGGCTAAACAGGTTGAACTCTATTTACTGGAAGTCTGCAAGAATCAGATTCCTACAGTAGAACAGATTCAGGACGCAGTAGAAAAGATTCTTATCGAAGCAGGCCACGCACGTACTGCAAAGGAATATATCCTTTACAGAGCAGAGCGTACAAGAGTAAGAGACATGAACACCAAGCTCATGCGTGTTTATGAAGACCTTACTTTCAAGGATGCCAAAGAAAATGAAGTTAAAAGAGAAAATGCCAATATCGATGGTAATACTGCCATGGGAACTATGCTTAAGTACGGTTCCGAAGGTGCCAAGGAATTCTACAAGATGTATGTAATCGACCCTAAACATGTAAAAGCACATGAAGAAGGGGATATTCACATCCATGACATGGACTTCTATACACTTACCATGACTTGCTGCCAGATTGACCTTCTGAAGCTTCTTGAAGGCGGTTTCTCCACAGGCCATGGTCATTTAAGAGAACCTAATGACATCGAATCCTACGCAGCACTTGCATGTATTGCAATCCAGTCCAACCAGAATGACCAGCACGGCGGACAGTCTGTGCCTAACTTTGACTACGGTATGGCTCCTGGTGTACGCAAAGCATACAAGAGACTTTACTGGACAAATCTGGGTAAGATGCTTGACTTCCTCAATGATGTTGAAAACGGTGTTGAAACAATCAAGGAACTTGGCAAGAAGATTGAAGAAGAAACAGGTCTTTGCCCATGCATGGGTGACGATTCCGAATACAAGAAGATTGAATTCGAAGAATTAAAGAAACTTGTTTCTGAAGAAGATGCCAAGAGAGCACAGGAAAAGAGCACTCAGTTTGCAGATAAGGAAATAAAGAGAAAGACTTATCAGGCAATGGAAGCTTTCATCCACAATTTAAATACAATGCACTCCAGAGCAGGCGCACAGGTACCTTTCAGCTCCATCAACTACGGAACTGATACTTCTCCTGAAGGTCGCCTTGTAATGGAATCTGTAATGAAGGCAACTGAAGCAGGCCTTGGAAACGGCGAAACTCCAATCTTCCCGATCCAGATTTTCAAGGTTAAGGAAGGCGTAAGCTATAACCCTGAAGACCCTAACTATGACCTGTTCAAACTTGCGTGCAAAGTATCTGCGAAGAGACTGTTCCCTAACTTCTCATTCCTGGATGCTCCGTTCAATAAGCAGTACTATGTGGAAGGTCACCCTGAAACAGAATGTGCTTACATGGGCTGCAGAACACGTGTAATCGCAAACAACTACGATCCTAACAGAGAAATCGTAAACGGCAGAGGTAACCTGAGCTTCACATCCATCAACCTGCCTAGACTGGCTATCAGATCCAAGGGCGATATCGACCTTTTCTTCGACAGCCTTGACAGAGTGATTGATACTGCTATTGACCAGCTTTACGACAGATTCAAGATTCAGTCCCAGAAGAAAGTGAGAAACTTCCCGTTCCTCATGGGACAGGGTATCTGGATTGATTCCGATAAACTTGGTCCTGATGATACAATCGAAGAAGTAATCAAGCATGGTACACTTACAGTTGGTTTCATCGGCCTTGCTGAATGTCTCAAGGTTCTTATTGGCAAGCACCATGGAGAATCAAAGGAAGCACAGAACCTTGGTATTGAAATCGTAGGTTACATGAGAAAGAGAATGGACGAGCAGTCAAGAAAGACAGGCCTCAACTGGTCTCTGATTGCAACTCCGGCAGAAGGACTTTCAGGCAGATTCGTAAGAATCGACCGTGCAAAATACGGCGTTATCCCTGGTGTAACAGACAGAGATTACTATACAAACAGTTTCCATATCCCTGTTTACTATGACATCAATGCTTTTGAAAAGATTAAACTGGAAGCACCATACCACGAACTGACTAACGGAGGTCATATTTCCTACATCGAACTTGACGGCGACCCACTGAAGAATCTGGATGCTTTCGAAAAGGTAGTAAGATGTATGAAGGAAAACGGCATCGGTTACGGTTCCATCAACCACCCTGTAGACAGAGACCCATGCTGCGGCTACACAGGCATTATTGACAACGAATGCCCTCAGTGCGGACGCAAGGAAGGTGAAGGTGATGTTGGTTTCGAAAGAATCAGAAGAATCACAGGATACCTGGTAGGTACAATGGATCAGTGGAACAATGCCAAGAGAGCTGAAGAACATGACCGTGTAAAGCACGACATGACTGAAGGCGGAATGGAAATATTATAGGAGAATTATAATGGACGGCACTATCAGAATTGCCGGCGTTGTAAGAGAATCAATAGTTGACGGTCCCGGACTGCGCTTTGCAGTGTTCTGTCAGGGATGTCCGCACGGATGTAAGGGTTGCCACAATGTGGCAACCCATGATTTTTCCGGGGGATATGATTGCGAAATGCAGAAGATTCTCGATGCAATCGACCAGAATCCGCTCCTTGACGGAGTGACTTTCAGCGGCGGAGAACCGCTGTGCCAGCCTGAAGCTTTTTATAAGCTGGCTGTGGAAATCAAAAAAAGAAACCTGAATATTATGACATATACAGGCTACACATATGAAGAACTTATTGAAATGGGCAGGGAAGATCACTGGGTGGAAGATCTGCTCAGTCTGACCGACCTGCTGGTGGACGGCCGGTATGTAGAAGCAGAACGAGACCTGACACTTCTTTTCAGAGGCAGCAGGAATCAGAGAGTTATTGATATGAACCTGACCCGCCAAAGAGGGGAACTGACTCTGTCTGAAAAGTACATTTAAAAATGAACAAAAAAAGATAATACCGACTGCGATTTCATAATGTTTTTTAAAACAATTCCGGCCTGTCATATCTTTTAAACCTCGGCCCCCGTAATTATCACAATCGGTATTATCCATTATTCACTTGTTCAAATATCATGTCTTTCGGACTCACCTCTTTCTTTACTTAAATTAATCTCAAGCTATAAACCAATCAACTTAGTTGTAACGGCTGTGGATGAACTGTTCCTCATCCGAATCTATGTTAATGCTTTATCGCTTTTGTTGAGTAAATTATAACAGTTTTTGCATGTTTGTCAATAGATTTTTTTCAAAAAAGTGACCTTGAAAAATTTTTTCGAAAATATGAAAAAAAAGCTTGAAAACATACAATACTTTGTGTTATACTAACTGATGTTCGAGTGCGAACAACTATTTTTATGTAAAAAATTAAAAATTAATGAAAATATGCTACGGCTTAAATATACTAAAGGAGGTGCGGTAGATGTCAAGAAAATGCGAAATTTGCGGTAAGGGTCAGGTATCCGGAAACAACGTTTCTCACTCAATGAGACACACAAGAAGAAAATGGAACGCTAACATTCAGACTGTAAGAGTTGTTGAAGAAAACGGAACAGTTAGAAGAGCTAACGTATGCACAAAGTGCATCAAATCCAAC
>JAFQHT010000033.1 GCA_017397825.1 Bacillota bacterium
ACACCGGCGGCATGTGCCATCTCGATGCAGACATGACCCGTCAGGGCCTGTCACAGCTCGACACAAGTCAGCTGGACATGGTAATCCTTGAAAACGTGGGCAATCTGGTCTGTCCTGCAGAATTCGATACAGGTGCTGCACTGAATATGACCATTCTTTCAGTACCTGAGGGCCACGATAAACCTCTCAAATACCCGCTCATGTACCAGACCTGCGACTTGCTGGTGGTGAACAAAGTGGATGTGGAAGAGTATTTCGACTTTGACCGTGCGAAACTTGTCGAATATGCCCGCAAGCGCAACCCGGACATTGAAATTTTCTTTATTTCCGCCAAAACCGGCGAAGGCATCCCTGCGCTGGCCCAGTGGCTTCTGGACAAGGCCTTATAACAAAGCAATTTTACCAAGACATCGCGCACATATAACGCAAAAGCGTGCATCCTCCGTGGTGCACGCTTTTGTATTGTTTAAAATAATCCCCGATGCTTCATAAAAAACTCAAAGTATATCCTCACATTCTCCAGTTCCCACCAGTTCTTCACTTCTGCAGGCCGGCTGTCCAGGTCGTAAACCCTTGCCCCTTCCATGGCCAGCAGGAAAGGCGAATGAGTGGCAATGACAAACTGACAGCCGCAGTAACGGGCCATTTCTTCCAGCATAGTTACAAGTTCCAGCTGCATCTTAGGTGACATGCTGTTTTCAGGTTCATCAAGGAGATACAACGTATCATGCTTCAGCTTTGACTCAAAGTAATTAATCGCCGTCTCGCCGTTGCTGTTAAGTTTTACTTCCTGTCCTGCAGTCCTGAGTATAAACTGACGGCGTGACACAGACTTGCTGCGGGCAAGTATCTGCATTCTCAGAGCCTCGTAATCATCAAGCCCGCTGAACTTAATACTTTCGCCGTACTTCAGGCTGGCCCAGTCTTCCTTAGCCACTGCCTTGCTTTCACTGATTTCATCGTTGTTTGTACGTACAGTCAGCATGTAGTCAAAGATGTCGTCACTGGTGATAATCCGGCTTCCGTTTGGAACTCGGTATCTGAACCCCTCTTCATCGTAACCCAGAGAATACTCACAGTGATGCACATAAGATCCGAACAGCTCACCGGAATTGTAAGGTGCGATTCTGTTAAGTTCCAGCTTCTGGGCAATCAGATTGAGCAAAGTGCTTTTTCCCGAACCGTTGCCGCCGTAAAAAATTGTGATTCTGTCAAAATCTATATCATACAGATCTTTAGGTCCGAAAAGGCCGCAGGGGTATGTGTTGTCTATATATCCATACTCCCCTCCGTTCTTTTCCATCTGCTTTGCTACAAGTATATCTTCTATGCCTACCGGCAATGTGAATGATGTAAGATACATAATCTTCCCCCATAAATTTGAATTGAATCAGAAAATCGTAAACGCAATTACTGTTTTAGCACAAAGCTGAATTCCACCCCGGTTTTTGTGTTCCGCACGGAGCATTTTCCGCCGTGAAGTTCAATAATGTTTTTGGCAATAGCAAGTCCGAGCCCTGTGCCGCCGCCGGAACGGGCTTCGTCCGTACGGTAGAAAGTATCCCATACTTTCCTGAGTTCTTCAGCCGACAAAGGCTTGCTTTCATTTTCAATGCTGAAAATAACGTCGGAACGCACTTTCTGAATTTTAACTGTAATGTGCCCGTGGGCAGGGGTGTACTTAACAGCATTGGTAGCAAAGTTCTCAATAACCTGAGCGATACGGCCTTCGTCAGCTGTGACAGTAAAGTCCTCCGGAAAAGCGAACTCAATCTGCAGTGCTTTTGCCTGGGCCGCCATTTCCAGCTTTTCGAAGATGACCTGCGTCAGAGAAATAATCGAGAAGTCATCCCGCGACAGTTTTACTTTGCCAGCTTCCAGCCTGGAAAGGTCAAGCATCTCCAGAACCATGCGGTCTGTGCGTTCCACCTCGGAAAGAATTATATCGATATACTTATCACGCTTGTCTTCAGCAATATGTTCCTTCAGACCTTCCGCATAGCTGTGAATAACCGCCAGCGGAGTCTTCAGTTCATGGGCAATATTGGATGTCATCTGCCGGCGGTTCTGTTCGGCAGTTTTTGCGTACTCCAGGGCTGTGTTAAGTCGTGTAATTTCGTTATCCTTCATACGGCGCTGTCCCTGCTCAGCAATGAATCCTGCACGGAGCTTTTCTGCCTCATACCACACGGCCGGTGCATCTTCCGGACGGTAAATATTTCTCCACCCGTCCTCCATGGCAGCTGCAACATCTGCAACAGGTGATATAAGGCGTTTTCTGATGTTGCTGTAAACGACCAGAAGCAACGTCAGAGCCAGCAGCCCGGTCACAATATAAATGTTACGTAATGCACTGATTGCACAAGCCAGCGGATTACTTCTGATGGCAGTAACCAGATAAAAATCTGTTTTCAGTTCCCCTGTTTCAACATACTCTTTGCCGTAGTCCGCGCCGGTCCATCTGCCAAACACCAGCAGTTCGTCCAGCCTGAAAATACTGCTGTCCTGGTATTCTCTGCTGTCTTTCAACGGCAGGTCCATAGCCTCTGTCAGATCAGCAAGGCTTTCATATTCATGGCGGTCATATACAAAAGGATTACCTTGGTAGTCCCACATTTCCGGGTGATCCAGATATACTGTAACAAGGTCTTTGCCTTCGTATTCTGCACTGCGGTCAAACTGAAGCTGCCACTCCAGATCACCGGTTTTATCTACATCAGAAAATATATATGAATAACTGTCCGGCCCTGTCGAAAACTGATCATTGTTTTCAACCACCTCCCAGATTTGTGCATCACTTACATAGTGCATTATTACAGGCTTTAACTCATTTCCCTCAAAATATCCTTTAACACGGATTATTGGAAATGACATTTCCAGCGAATGAGTACCTGCATAGGCTACGCGGAAGCGTCTGTAAGGATCATCCTGCCAGTCATCGTCCTTTCCTTCGCTGATATCAATCCAGCCGCAATGCTTTCCGGCAGCACTGTCCATTCCTGCGTCCCATTCTTCCTGGGTGTAGTAGTTGAAATACATGATATCATCTTCGCTGCTGTGCAGAAGATTACCATCTGCATCATAAAACAGCACGGCAGTTTCCATGGGATAATGTACATCCCGGATGAGTTTATGCCTCTCTTCGCCGGTGGAATGATTATATGAATCGTAATTCCCACCGGAATAAAATGATGCAGAAGTATTATACCCAATAGCATGCAGCATCCGGTTTTCCAGGACATCAGGCCGCTCATACTGATAACCATAGCGCGAGTAATCGGCATCATAAAACATGTTAAGAGTTCCGAACCGGCTGACCGCTTCGGCATATTCCTGACTTTTGTCGTACAGTCCGTCATATATTTCCTGTGCGGTCACAAGGGTAAGCGTAAACATTGAAACAAGCCAAGTTCCCATGATTGAAACAATCAGCAGTAAAGAAACTGCAGCTGAAGACCGGACAGGTTTTTTCCCCTTTGCCTTCCACCATCCAGTCACAACAATAAGCACGGCCAGAAACATTTTCACAATTGCCTGGACAAGAGAGTTTTCTACTAATTTCTGTATGTTGCTTACTCCATTGTAATACTCTAAAAGATTGCTCCCAATCACAGCATAGTGATACAAATCAACGATGGCCCAGATTACAAGGGGCGCCGCTGCAATATAGTATCCTACAGGGATTTTCTTCATGGTCAGCCCTCCAATCTGTAACCAGCCTTGATAACCGTCCTGATACATTCAGCATGGTCGCCAAGCTTTTCTCTCAGTCGTTTGATATGAGTGTCCACTGCCCGGGACTCACCTTCGTAATCGTAGCCCCAGCATTTTACCAGCAGCTGCTCACGGCTCATCACCATATTTTTGTTCTGCATCAGGCAGCGTAGGAGTGCATATTCCTTTGGTGTCAGAATGACTTCCCTGTTTCCCGCAAACACCCTTCTGGTGGAAATTTCAAGGGCGATTCCTCCGGCTTCCATCCGGTCGCCTGCAAGGACATTTCCCCGGTTACGCCTGATAAGTGCTGTGGTCTTGGCGTACAGGACAGACAGAGAAAAAGGCTTTGTTATATAATCATCTGCACCCAGCTCATACCCAAGCAGTTTGTCTTCCTCGTCAGATAAGGCCGTCAGAAAAATAATTGGCACATCATTGGTTCTGCGCACAGCACGGCATACGGAAAGGCCATCCAGTTCCGGCATCATAATATCAAGCAGAACTGCATCAAATTCCGTCTCATCAATCAGGTCAAGGGCCTGCTTTCCATTGCTTGCCTCAACAGGTAGATCTCCTTTGCTGATGAAATAGTCACATAATACTTCTCTCAGCTTCGCTTCATCTTCCACAATCAAAATCCTGCTGTTCATAACATTTGCCCTCCTTTCCCCTATACTGTACAACCCCGGTTTGTACTCTCTGTGTCAAATGCATAAAAAAGAGACAGAAATGAAGCTCCTGTCTCTTTTGTTATTATATAATTAGTAAAGTTTTGCACCTGCAGGGATGTGAGGGTCTACCATGAGAAGGTGGAGCTTTTCTTCGCCTTCTTCGTTGTGGATTGCTGAAAGGAGCATACCATTGGATTCAACGCCCATCATCTTTCTTGGTGGCAGGTTTGTGATTGCAATGAGAGTCTTGCCAACCAGTTCTTCAGGTTCGTAGTAAGGGTGAATACCGCTTAAAATTACACGGTCAGTACCTGTACCGTCATCAAGAACGAACTGAAGGAGCTTTTCAGACTTCTTCACTGCTTCGCAGGACTTAACCTTAACTGCTCTGAAGTCGGACTTTGAGAAAGTTTCAAAGTCAACGCAGTCCTGGAATAAAGGTTCAATTTCTACTTTGGAGAAATCGATTACTTCATCAGCCTTTACTTCAAATGCAGGAGCAGCCTTGGCACCTGATTTTCTCTTTTCTTCTTCTGTTGGCTTCATAGTTGGGAAGAGGATGATATCTCTGATGCTTGGTGCGTCGGAGATGAGCATGATAACTCTGTCGATACCGATTCCCAGACCGCCTGTAGGAGGCAGACCAACTTCCAGTGCGTTTACGAAGTCAAGATCCATTGGATGAGCTTCATCGTCCTTGCCGGCGTCAAGCTGTGCCTGCTGCTCAGCAAATCTTTCGTACTGGTCGATAGGGTCGTTTAATTCAGAGAATCCGTTACATACTTCCCAGCCGTTGATGTAACCTTCGAATCTTCTTGTGATTCTTGGGTCAACTTTGCTTCTCTTTGCAAGAGGTGAAATTTCAACAGGGTGACCTGTGATGAATGTAGGATATGGTCCGTCAAGAACGCCTGGAAGGTCTTCGCAGTATTCTTCGAACATTTCTGCGATAATCTTGCCGCGTGTCCATTCATTTACATCTTCAGGATCCATGCCGTACTTGATTGCTTCTGCTCTTGCAGTTTCATCGTCAGCAATGTTATGGAAATCGATGCCTGTAGTTTCACAAACTAAGTCAGTCATGTCGATTCTTCTCCAAGGTGGAGTTACGTCAAATTCCTTACCCTGATACTTGATGATAGGGCTGCCGTTAACTGCCATAGCTGCTTTGTAAACAATCTGTTCAGTTACTTCGATAACCAGTTCCATGTCGCCGTATGCTGCATAGCATTCCATGGAAGTAAACTCAGGGTTGTGGTTTCTGTCCATACCTTCGTTTCTGAACATCTTGCCCATTTCGTATACTCTGTCAAGACCACCAACGATAAGTCTCTTTAAGAATAATTCGTTGGAGATACGGAGCTTCATGTCAAGGTCAAGAGTATTGTGGTGAGTATTGAAAGGTCTTGCGTTTGCACCGCCTGCGATTGTTGTCAGGATTGGTGTGTCAACTTCAAGGTAACCGTAGTCTTCTTCAAGAACTCTCTTGATTTCCTTGATAATTCTTGCTCTCTTATAGAACATTTCCTGAACTTCAGGGTTCATGATAAGGTCAACATATCTCTGACGGTATCTTAAATCCTGGTCCTTAAGTCCGTGGAACTTGTTAGGAAGCACCTGAAGGGACTTGGAAAGAAGAACAAGTCTTGCAACCTTGATGGAGATTTCGCCTGTTTTTGTCTTGAAAACTGTACCTTCAACACCAACGATATCACCGATATCATAAGTCTTGAAGAATTTATATTCTTCTTCACCCAGAGCATCTTTGGATACGAAGCACTGGATTCTTCCCTGCTTATCCTGAATATCAATGAAAGAAGCCTTACCCATGTGTCTGAAAGCCATAAGTCTTCCTGCGCAGGAAACTTCCTGGTCTTCCATAGCTTCAAAGTTTTCCTTGATGTCCATGCTGTGGCATGTAACGTCCCAGTTTTCTTCGAGGAAAGGATTGCGGCCTGCATCCTGAAGAGCTTTGAGCTTTTCTCTTCTGATACGTCTCTGCTCACTTAAAGCCTCCGCTGAAATCTCTTCTTCAACTTCCTCAACCTCTGGGTTGACATTTTCTCTTCTGTCTTCTGCACTCATTTTAAATATACCTCTCTATAGTTAATGCGTGATTTTTTATCTTGTGATGTCGGTAACCTGATAGTGAAGTACTCCGTCAGGTACTACGACTTCAACAATATCACCTTTTTTCTTTCCTAAAAGGTGCTGTCCAACCAGGGATTCGTTTGAAATCTTGCCTGCGAACGGATCTGCTTCTGTGGAACCAACAATTGTGAATTCCATTTCATCTCCGGAATCAACATCTTTAATTTTTACTGTAAGACCAACACCTACAAAATCATTGGACATTTCTGCTTCGTCAATGATTTTTGCAGTTCTGATCATATTTTCCAGTTTGACGATTCTTTCTTCTAATTCTGCCTGTTCATCTTTTGCGGAATCGTATTCAGCGTTTTCAGAAATATCTCCGTAAGAAATCGCTTCTTTAAGTCTTTCTGAAACTTCCTTTCTTCTAACTGAAACCAGTTCTTCATGTTCAGCTACAATTTTGTCATACCCTTCCTGGGTTAACAGAATTTCTTCAGCCATTTAAAATATTCCTCCATTTTCCAAGTGTTATACAAACACAATATTTACATTTCTGCAGTTTGAAAGATATACAAGGTTAGCATAGCATACGTCAAATTCCATAACGTCGCCAACTTTCCAGTCTTTTTCTGCGTTTTCCACATCTATGATTGTGTGGTCGCTGGATGCGCCAAGAACTTCAATGCCTTTTTCCATAGGGCAAAGGTCATCAGGGCTGCCGTAGTCAACCTTGCCGATGCCAAGAAGGGCTCTTCTTCTGATACCTCTGTCAACATATGTAGGTCTGTGGCCGAAAGCATCGATGGAAATAGTTCCTACCGGATGGGAAGGTTTGTTCTTCACTTCGATAACTTCTGCCTTCATTCTGAATACGTCCTGTTTAAGCATGCTCATGTCATATCCGAAGAAGTTCTGAAGGTCTCTTGCAAGGATAATGCCTTCGCCTACTCTGAGAAGGTTAATTCTTGCAGGCACATTGCCGTCCCATACTCTTAAAAGAGATGTTGTTGCACCGCCGCCGATGTATTCAAGTTCTCTGCCTATACGTGCTTCGATTTTTTCTGCAAGTTTAACCAGATCTTCAAGCTTGTCAACTGTAGGTTCGATGGAACCATAACAGCCAAGGTTTGTTGCAACACCAACAAGCTGAATATTGATCATCTTGTTTTCAATGTATTCAGCAACATCTGTCAGTTCGTCCCAGTCCCACCAGCCTTCTCTCAGGTCACCGAGATCAGCCATCAGAATAACTTTGTGGAGCTTGCCCTGAACTCTTGCTTCATCATTGAGAGCCTTGATTACTTCCAGTTCGCTGTTTAAGCTGATATCACAAAGTCTGATTACTTCAGAAATTTCTGAAAGCATAGGCACACGGATAAGCATCATTGGCTTTTCGATTCCTGCGTTCTTCGCGTCTTCTATCTGCTCAAGTCTGGAGGATGCTATGAAAGCTGCGCCGCCTTCGTCAAACTGTTTGGCAACTTCCGGCAGTCCAGTAGCACCTTTAATAACGCCTGCGATCTGAATGCCATAGCTGCCGCACTTTTCCACGACTGTAGCAACATTGTGTTTTAAACTGGCCAGATTAATCTCCAGCCTTGGGTATCTCTCCTTCATCTTTTTCCTCCTGAATTAGTTGTTGAGAAATTATATTTGCATGCCACGGCTTTTAATACACATGGCTATACATTTTTGTATTGTATCATTTTTGACAGATTTTATCAACAAAAAAGGCACTTTTTAAGTGCCTTAATTTATTAAAATTTCAGTATTTATGCTATTTCAAGAGCGATTTCCATCATTTTGGTGAAAGTTGCCTGTCTTTCTTCGGCAGTTGTAGCTTCGCCGGTGAAAGGATTGTCGGAAATTGTACAGATTGCAAGGGCATTTTTACCTGCTCTTGCTGCGTTCATGTACAGAGCTGCCGCTTCCATTTCAACTGCCAGCACGCCCATCTTCTGCCAGTCAGAAAGTCTCATGGAATCATCGTAGAAGCAGTCTGAAGAATAAAGGTTGCCTACCACAGGCTCAATGCTCATCTTTTCGGCTGCGTCAACTGCTTTCTTGAGAAGTTCGTAGGAGCAGATCGGTGCGAAAGTTCCAGGCAGTGCAAACTGGTTTGCAAAGTTGGAGTTGGTGCATGCCCCCTGGCCGAACACGATGTCGCGGACTTTAAGGTCTGGTCTGATAACGCCTGCAGTGCCCACTCTGATAATGTTCTTCACATCGTAGAAATTAAAGAGTTCGTAGGAGTAAATTCCGATGGACGGCATACCCATGCCGGAAGCCATTACGGAGACTCTCTTGCCTTTATATGTGCCTGTGTAGCCGTGGATGCCGCGGACATTGTTTACCAGCACTGCATCTTCAAGGAAAGTTTCTGCAATAAATTTCGCTCTAAGCGGGTCGCCGGGCATTAATACTGTTTCAGCGAAATCTCCTGGTTTAGCGGAAATATGAGGGGTTGGTGTGTTTGACATGATTTATTCCTCCTTAGTGGGTTGTTACTGTTTTACATGTTGATTTTAACATATTTTTGCGGTCCGGGCAAAACATTTATGATTTATAACCGTCCGTAAATGTGGTAAAATGTTTTAAATTACAGAAAGGGAGAGGTTGACATGACAGAAAACGCAAGAGAATTCAGATCCCTTGTCACACTTTCAATAGATACATATAAAGAATTTTCCAGGGGCTTCAAGGCAGCCAGTACTTTCAACAGAATTATCGGAAATGTTGCTGTTTTTTACCTGCTGATGTATATAATCGGAATTCTGTATATCGGCGAAGCCTATGGATTTTTTGCAGTGGTGATAATCGGTTCCGGTATTCTTATTCTTTCAAAAATCGCCTGGCGAGGCGGCGGTCTTCAGTACAAACGCATGGTCAGCAACAACAACGGTCAGGTGGTAAAAAATCAGCTGACTGTCAGCACTGCCGGGATTCATGCCATCAACACTGATACTGGTAACCAGGCTACTTACAGCCTTGACAGAGTGCTTTCCATTGTGGAAACTGACAATCTTTTTATTCTGATTATTGAGTACAAGCAGGGGCTCATCGTGGATAAACGGACGCTGGAAGGCGGCAGACGTGAGGATTTCATCAAATTTATCTTCGCAAACTGCCCGAACCTTAAAAAGAAAAAAGTCCGTACCGACAAACCTGTCAAAGTCCGCAGCGCCCTTATCATCATCCTGCTGATTATCGGTCTTCTGGCTTCAGCATTTACCATGGTTACCGGCAGGGATGATTCATGGTATTACGAAGTAGGTGTAGGAAAATACAATGACCGCAGCTTCGGTGAAATCGCAGAGGTCCTCACCGGCCTGGGCTTTACCTGCATTGACGATGAAATTGTAAAATCCCTGGACGAAAACTGGTACCGCTACGATTATTCAGAAGATGGCGAAAACTGGGATTCAGAGCAGTATATCGACAAAACCCTGCTCATGCTGGCCGAAATAGGCTGGGGCGACTACGATTACGACAGCTGGGAGTGGACACCTTCTGAAAGCGGTGTTTACTGTTTCGACATGGAAGTGTTTGATATTGAGTGTGCTTACACCGACTTTCTGCGTGGTGTGTCGGCAGCCAGCGGCGGTCAGCTTCAGTTTGACAATATCAACGAAGACCTGAGCGAAGTTGACTGGGACCGCGGCACCGGAAGTCGCAGTGTGACCTTTGACTTCGGCGGGCAGACTCATATTATAAATACCAAAGAAATGAATGACTGGTTCGACCTGACTTTTGCCGACAAAGTCAATGATATTATCATGGAATACGGCAGCGGCAGCCGGCTCTGGTTCACCAGCAACGGCTGGCAGGAAATTTTTGTGTTCTGTGGCGATGAGGCATGGATGGAAGAATTCGAAGAAAAAACCGGCTGCAGGCTTTATGATAAATTATCATAGCAATCAGACCGGTCATATGTTAAAATACATTTAATACCAATATTTACGAGGTTTATTATGTCTAAGAAAAAAGTCTGCATATTATACACAGGCGGCACCATCGGCATGGTGCCTACAGAATTCGGCTATGCGCCTAAAAAAGATTATTTCTGCCAGCTTCTCAACGAAATTCATCAGCTGAACCATCAGGACCTGCCTGACTGGGAAGTTATTGAGTTCGACCCGCTGCTGGATTCTGCCAATGTGGCTGTAGAAGAGTGGAACGCCATCGGCGAAGTAATCTCTGCAAGATATAAGGAGTTCGACGGTTTTGTGGTGCTCCACGGCACTGATACCATGTCCTACACTGCATCTGCCCTTTCCTTTATGCTGGAAGGTCTGGACAAGCCGGTTGTTTTCACAGGGGCTCAGATTCCTCTCTGCGAACTGAGAAGTGACGGCCGTGACAATCTGGTTAATTCAATTATCATTGCAGCTGAAGGAACAGTACGCGAAGTCTGCGTTTACTTTGCGGATAGGCTTATCAGAGCCAACCGTTCCACAAAAATCTCTTCCGAAGACCTGACTGCTTTCGATTCACCCAATTACCCTGACCTTGCCAATGTGGGAATTGATATCAAATACAACAAAAACGCTCTGGCTATGCCAAGCCGTCCGAAAACTTTCCGCCTGACAAAATTCACTCAGACACCTATAGGCGTGCTGAAGCTTTTCCCCGGCATCCAGTTCAATCTGTTCGAACCGATGATTTCCAGCAACCTGAAGGCGGTGGTTCTGGAAACTTTCGGCAGCGGCAACATCCCTACCAACAACATTCCGTTGGTTGAGGGCATCCGTAAGTCCGCAGAAAACGGCACTATCATCACCGTATGTTCCCAGTGCCACATGGGCAGCACCATTCTGGGCGCCTACGCAACCAGCAATGATCTGGTAGAATCCGGCGCAGTTTCCTGCCGGGACATGACCATTGAGGCCGCGATTACCAAATTGTATTACCTCTTCAGCTGCGGCTACGACAGCGAAAGAATTAAAGTACTTATGGAAACTAATCTCAGAGGCGAGATGGAGGAATAGCTTTATTCCTCCTTTTTTCTTTTATGGAAAGCTTCTATCAAAAGCCCGATTGCAAATAACACAACCATTCTGGCGGCAACCATAAGGGGCGTCATTACGTAATCCACAATATTGAAAACCGGGTCTGCTGCGCCGAAAATTGCAGCAATTACAATCATCGTGCCTGCCAGCGCGGCCATATAGATTAATTTTTTCCTGAGGGGCACTCTGCACTTTCCGGACGAAAGCATTAAAAGCAGGGCTATGAACCCCACCAGCGAAAGGATTAAAATAACATTGTCCGTCAGCTCCCATGCATTTGTCAGTCTGAAATGATATTGCAGTGCTTCCTTTTCAATGGCGGACATCTGCCCTGCAGACACAGGGAACAAAACATTCGCCGCCCACAGAAAGGCGGAGCTTACAGCCGTCATGACTGCCAGCACTGCAAAAAGTATCTTTGCAGTTTTTACTGTCCTGTTTGTTATTATTATATCTTCATCCCTGCCGTAAACGATTCCGTCAAGGTCTGTACCGTATATCTCTGCCAGCCTCTGCAGCATCTCCACATCCGGCATTGTTCTGCCTGATTCGTAACCGGACAAAGCCTGACGGGTCACTCCCAGCTGCACTGCCACCTGTTCCTGAGTCAGCCCCTTTGCAGCCCTCAGAAGCCTGAGATTGTTACCTACTGACATTGCTTTTGCTCCTTTCTTCTGCTCGCACCTTGTTGCTCAATCATTGAAAAAAACTGTTTATGTCTATATAATAAAAAAGCCTGCGACCGGGGTCAAGCAACAATTTGTTGCACAGGCTTTTTCAGTTTCCGTTTTAAATTATATTATAGCTGCAGCCCTCAAAAATCGTATCAAAGCGGCAGATACCCTTATACTGGCAGTATGTGCAGGCTGAACGGTCACGGGTTTTCATAGGATGGATACTGATGTCGCCGTCCGCCAGGTTTTGACATATTTCGACAACTTTCGCATCAACTGCGTCCTGAAGCTGGCCGAATTCCTCTTCAGTGAGAAGCCCGCCCTTGCCTGTAGGCGAGATTTCTCCGTCCTTGGTTCTGCGCAGAGGCAGAATGTCAGAATAACCTGTGAAGTCCCCTGCCACGCTGTTTATAACAGCAGGGTCGTCGATAATTACACCGTTGAGTCTGAAGTTTTTGCGGACTTTGTCAGCGATCTCTTCCGGGTCAGCATCCTTTGCTGATGAATCTATAAGAGGCTCGCTGATATTAAAATAGAATACTCCAGCAGGTCTGCGCGTTTCCTCCATAGATGCCGCCAGATAGAGCATGAGCTGCAGGCGGTAACCGGCCTGGGCTTCGTCAATATCGAAAACCTCGTTTCCGGTCTTATAGTCTATGATTTTCACGCGGTCGCCCCTGAGATAGTCCACGCGGTCAATTTTGCCTTCGATATAGGCGGTCTGGCCGTCAAGCTGCACTTCAACAGGCCTGATTTCTCTGCCCCGGCCAAAAGGCACTTCAAACCGGCAGTCTGTAATCTGGCCCGCACGTACCTGCTCTATAACAACCCAGCATACTTTCTGGCAGATGTCGATGACACGCTGAGTGCGGTAATTTTCTTCGTTGCCCAGGCGGAAAAGCCCTTCCCGATAGTTTTCGGCCTGGTTTGTAACCACTGCCTCTGCAAAGCTGCGGCACTGTTCTTCTGTTATGGTCATCCACGGTGATTCTGGCGCCGTAACTTCAACTCCCGGCACTGTCAGCTTGCGTGTCAGCTCCATGAGGCACTCATGATATATATCGCCGATTTCACGGGGCGCAATTTCAAAAATTCTCCGCTCCTCAGGCTTCAGTCCGTAAAGAACAAAGTGAGAAAACGGACAACGTGAAAACTTTTCAAGTCTTGACGGGCTCAGGCTCAGTGCCTGCTCAGGGTCTTTTTTAAAGAGGGCGTCAGCCGCCTGACGTCCCAGGTCTTCCTGCTTGTTGGTAAAAGCAATGCCGCTGGCGATGGTCTTCAGTTTTTCATAATCTGCTTCCTTGTACCAGCTGAGAGTTTCATCCCATTCAGGCAGCAGTTCTGCACCTTCGCACACCCTCTGCAAAGCCTCTGTCAGATGGCGCAGACCGCTCATAGAACCATTTACCAGATCTTTTGCGTCCGGACGGTTGAGCACGTCACGCTGCACCTGAACCTGCGGGAAGATTTCCTGCAGTTTATTGAAAATTGCTGACGGACGGGCCAGACTGCCCTCTTCATCCGCCGCACTGTAACTTACATATAAATAATCGGTTGGTCTGGAAAGATTCCGGTAAATGCCCAGCCTTTCTTCCATAAGGCGGACAGAATCCACCTTGCAGAGTTCCACTCCGCGGCCTGCGAACAGGTCTTTTTCCTCTGTGCCGAAAAGTCCCGGCACAGATTTTTCCTGCGGAAGGAGGCCTTCGTTTGCGCCAACTACCACCAACGCACGGATTTTACCTGTTCTGGTACGCTGCATGGTACCCATCATCAGGCCGTCCTTGGTTGGCGGCAGTACGCCGATTTCAACCTGTCCAAGGCCGGTCTTCAGAAGCTCTGCAAAACTGCGCGGCTCAAAAGGCTGCTCTCCGGCAATCTCCGCCATCTGGTCCAGAATGCCCACAAGACTGCCCCAGATCTGACTGGTTTCTTCGGCCAGATCCAGTCTGCCCTCTGCCTCCTGATGCTCCATGAAGGTCATGATTTTTTCAGGCAGGCGGGCATCTTCGTATAAATATCTGTAGAGCGCTTCTATAAACGCCCCGTTGGTCTCTTTTTTAAATAATTCCTCGAATCTGAGCAGCGGTTCTGCAGCACGCAGGCGCAGTCCGTCCAGTCTGCCAAGCTCCTCAAGGCCGTATTCTTTTTCGCCCTTGGTAAAGTGTTTTTTCCACATGGAACCTTTGATGCGGTACTTGATTGCGTAGTTTTCAAGGTCGGTGATTTCATCATATGATAAATCGCCAAATCCCGATTTGAGCACTCTGAAAAGGTCCTCTGTCCTGTATTTTTCAACAACAACGTCTAATAACGATGTGACAAATCTTATTACAGGACTCTGCATAATATCCCTTCCCGCATCGCTGAAAAGGTCCATTCCGTATTCTTTGAAAACCCTGCGGAGAATCGGCCCCCGGGTTTCCTGGTCGTTGCAGATAACCCTGATATCACTGTACCTGAGCCCCTCTTCACGTACCAGTTTCAGCACATAAGATGCGGCGCTTTCCGCTTCGTTGTATAAATTGGCTGCAGTCACAAGGGTCAGACCCTTTGTCTCTTCTGCGTCCGCTGCCGGCTGAGCCGGAACTGCGTAAAGCTGTTTTTCAATGTGAGCCATAGCAGGTGCCTGGTCAGTACGGGTATAATTTGCAGGGATACGCTCCTCAATGCAGGCCCCACTGTGCACCCTACACTGATGGTGAAGATTTTCCATAACCTTATCAGTGAGCGAAAAAAGTTCCTTGTCGGTTGCCCCTGGCTGGTCGCAGTAAGTCAGCACCACGTTTACATATTCTGCTGCGGCTATAAGCTCGCCGATAACCGACAAAGCTTTAGGTGCGAAGCTGTCGAAGCCGTAAATCCAGACCACATTGCCACGGATAAGCTCAGACTGGCTGATTTTTCCCAGGAAAAGATCGATATAGTCCTCGGAGTCAGTGTACCTGCCTCTGATAGCTTCCTCATAGCGGCTGTAGAGAAGATGGAGGTCCTGGAGTTTTTTCTGCACGTAGGAGCCTTCCTCAACTTCTCCTGCAATCTGCTCAATCTCCGCCACGCCGCAGTTGTACTGCTTCAGCTCGGAAATAAAATTGTTCACCATGTCGATGAAAGAACTGCGGCTTTCCAGCCCGCGGAAAACCTGCAGGTTCTCCCTTTCCTCTCCGGCTACCTGAGACAGAATCATATGGCGGCCGTACTTGTCGATGAAAGTCCGCTTGCTGCCTCCAAGCTCCGCCAGAAGACGGGAGCCAAGCCTTGACATGGAAAGCACTTCAACATTCATCATTGACTGCACGCCAAAATGGGCGAAAAGTTCCCTTTCCGCCTCAAGTGTAAACTGATCCGGCACTATAATAAGCGTCCTGTCCTTCGGATCAATGTTGTCGAATATAAACTTTTCCTTGTCGACGTTTTCACGCCCATAAAAAATGGTCAGCATGCGTTATGCCTCCGCAAAGGTTTTTATCTGTTGTCTTCTGCCAGAACCTGAAGCAGGTCCATAGGTTCCTTGATTTCGTAGTCCCAGACAGCATCGGTGATCAGCACTGAATTATCGCAGGTGATTCTCCAGTCAACCATCACAGACTTTACGCCTGCGTTGTTGGCACACTTGATATCAAAAGGGCTGTCCCCGACCATAATAGCCTCATCTTTAGTGATACCCATCTTTTCAAGACCCAGCAGAATCGGTTCAGGGTTTGGTTTGTGTACTGTTGTATCGTCGCAGGTCACCATGGCCTCGAAATACTCAGTGATTCCGAACATGTCCATGTATCTGAGAGCAGACTCACGGGTTCTGGAAGTCACTATTCCCATTCTGTAGCCCGCTTCCTTCAGCGCTTTGAGCAGATCCACGATTCCAGGGAAAATCTTCACTAAAAGATGTGCATTCTGCTGCTGGTAAGTACGGTATACTTCGGCAGACTCCTGCGGGTCTACCCCCGGGAACTCCCTTTCCATGGTTATAAGGAGGGGCTCCCCGAAACATGAAGTGATGGTTTCAATGGATTCTTCCCGGCCGCGGTAGTGCATGTATGTATGCTGCCAGGATGCGATGATTACATCATTGGTATTTACTAAAGTTCCGTCAAAATCAAACAAAACTGTGTTTATCATTTTTCGTTCCTTTCCGGCCAGCGACTAAAGTTTCATAGTCAGGCCGACTTTTTTCTTATCGTAGTCGATGGAAATAATCTTGACCTTTACGGTGTCACCTACGGAAACCACGTCCATAGGGTGCTTGATGTACTTGTTGCTCAGCTGGGAAATGTGCACCAGACCATCGTTCTTCACGCCGATATCCACAAAAGCACCAAAGTCAACTACGTTGCGGACTGTACCGGTCATTTCCATGTCGATTTTAAGGTCTTCAAAGGATCTTACGTCGTTTCTGAAAATCACAGGAGGCGCGTCCTCACGAGGGTCGCGGGCAGGCTTCTTCATTTCTTCAATGATGTCTGCAAGGGTCATTTCCCCTACGCCAAGGTCAGCTGCCATGGCCGCAATGCTCTGTGTAAGAGACTTGGCAGGGTAAGCCGCCTTGATTTTCTTTTCCATATCCTTGTCACCACCGGCAGTGATTGCGCCGGCATCGATGCCCAGCTTGGCCATCATTGCCTCAGCTGCGCCGTAGGATTCAGGGTGCACGGAAGTTGCGTCCAGAGGATTATTTCCGTCGGAAATCCGCATGAAGCCTGCACACTGGTTGAAAGCTTTTTCGCCCAGCTTAGGTACTTTGAGAAGTTCCTTACGGCTTGTGAACTTGCCGTTTTCTTCTCTGTAGGCAACAATGTTCTTGGCAATACCCATGTTCACGCCGGCAATGTAGCTGAGAAGAGATGGTGATGCAGTGTTAAGGTCAACACCCACACGGTTTACACAGTCTTCGACAACGTTAGTCAGGGCGCCTTCCAGCAGCTTCTGATTGATGTCATGCTGGTACTGGCCGACCCCGATGCTCTTAGGATCGATTTTTACCAGCTCGGCCAGTGGGTCCTGGAGCCTGCGGCCCAGGGACATGGCGCCCCTGGTAGTTACGTCCAGGTCAGGGTATTCTTCTGCCGCCAGTTTGGATGCGGAGTAAACGGAAGCGCCTGCTTCGTTTACGATTGTATACTGAATGTCGTAGCCGTTTTTCTTGATGAAGTTTGCTACAACTTCTTCTGTTTCTCTTGATGCTGTGCCGTTGCCCACTACAATGATATCTGTCTTATATTTTTCGACAATTTTCTTCAGTGTGGCTTCTGTGCCGGCAATGTCGTTCTTAGGTTCTGTAGGGTAGATTGTAGAGTAGCCCTTCAGCTTGCCTGTTTCGTCAAGAACTGCAACCTTGCAGCCTGTTCTGTAGCCCGGGTCGATGGCGATGACCTTCTTTCCGCGGACAGGCGGAGTCATGAGCAGGCTTTCAGTGTTCTTTGCGAAGATTTTCACCGCTTCTGCTTCTGCTCTTTCTGTGAGCAGATTGCGCATTTCACGTTCGATGGACGGTGCCATGAGACGCTTGTAGGCGTCAGCGATTGTATCTGTCAGAATGCCGTGGAAGATTGACTTTTCGTTCTTGATTACTTCCCTGGCAATGATTTCGTGCATTGTTTCAGCCTCTACGGAGACCTTGACTTTAAGCTTCTTTTCCTTTTCGCCGCGGTTGATTGCCAGAACTCTGTGGTTAGGAATCTTGGCCAGAGCTTCAGTGTGGCTGTAGTACATTTCGTAAACAGTCTTTTCTTCAGGGTCTACTGCTTCAGTCACGATGTTTGCGGAGCTGAAAGTCTTTTCACGGATTTCCTTGGTCAGTTCAGGGTCATCGGCAATCATTTCCGCGATGATGTCGCATGCGCCCTGGATTGCAGCGGCTGCGTCCTTCACTTCCTTTTCAGGGTTCACAAAAGGCTCTGCCACTTCTTCCACTGTGCCGTCAGTTTTGAGCTGGGCATAGAAAATGCTTGCCAGAGGTTCCAGTCCTCTTTCCTTGGCCTTGGATGCGCGGGTCGCCTTCTTCTGCTTGAACGGCTTGTAAAGGTCTTCCACTCTCTGAAGAACTTCTGCCTTGAGGATTTCTTCTCTCAGCTCGTCGGTCATCTTGCCCTGCTCTTCAATGAGGCGGATGACTTCTTCCTTACGTTCTTCCAGATTTCTCAGGTATTTCAGTCTTTCGTCCAGGTCGCGGAGCACAACGTCTGTCAGGCCGCCGGTCACTTCCTTACGGTAACGGGCGATGAAAGGAATTGTGTTTCCTTCGTCGATGAGTCCTACAGTGTTTTCAACCTGGGCTGTTTTTATTTTAAATTCACTTGCCAGTTTTTTAATAATATCCATTTATGTTCTTTCCTTCTTTTAGTCTTTCTGTTTCAGTTTTTCGTTGATGAAATAGTCGATTGCCCCGTCCATTACTGCACCAACATTGGCGGTTTCCGCGCCTGTTCTGTGGTCCTTGACCATGGTGTAAGGCTGGAAAACATATGAACGGATCTGGGAGCCCCAGGTGTTCATGGAGTAGTCGCCCTTCAGTTCTTTCAGGTTTTCCTTGTGTTCCTGTTCGGCCAGCTCTGTGAGACGGGCCATAAGGATTTTCATGGCCATTTCCTTATTCTGATGCTGGCTTCGTTCATTCTGACAGGTTACCACAATATTGGTCGGCAGGTGAGTAATTCTGATGGCCGAATCAGTCTTGTTGACGTGCTGGCCGCCGGCACCGCTACTCCGGTAAGTGTCAATTCTCAGGTCTTCAGGATCTATTTCTACATTTATTTCTTCTTCAATTTCAGGTGTTACTTCAATCATGGCGAAGGACGTCTGTCTCTTGCCCGCTGCATTAAAAGGCGAAATGCGCACTAATCTGTGAACGCCCTTTTCGTTCTTAAGATAGCCGTAAGCGTTTTCCCCTTCGGCAATGAAGACTGCACTCTTGATACCTGCTTCCGTGTCGTCCTGGTAGTCAATCATTTTTACAGTATAGCCCTTCTTGTCGCACCATCTGGTGTACATGCGAAGAAGCATTGACGCCCAGTCCATAGCATCCACGCCGCCGGTTCCGGCATGCACTGACACAATTGCGTTGCAGCGGTCATACTTACCTGTAAGCAGAGTCTTAAGACGCAGTTCTTCCAGTCTTTCTTTAAAATTCTCAAAATCCTTTTCGATTGTATCGGCCATTTCTTCAAGGTCTTCTTCACCTGCCCCGGCTTCTTCCTCCATCTCAGCCAGCTCGATGAGCTCCTCAATATCTGCAAGAGATTTTTCCAGGTTTTCAAAAGTCTCGATGGTATTTTCCATGGACTTTTTAAGTTTCATGGCCTTCTGTGCCTTTTCCGGGTCGTCCCAGAAATCAGGCTCTTCCATTTCACGGTTGGATCTGTCCAGTTCACTTCTTACCTTATCCAGGTCAAAGTGAGTCACCGACTTCCGACAAAACAGGTCTCAGCGCCGGAATGAAAGTCTTGATGTTATCAAGTTTAATCATTGTCTTACTCCTTTTTCAGATTCTGTATGCCGCCCTGAAAACCAAGACCTGACGGCGCACATAGATATAAATATTTTACCATAAAAAAAGGAAATAGTAAAACTATTTCCCTCTCCGCATATGTACAGCATTTGTCAATTAATCTTCGAAAAATCTCTTGCATATTCACTGATGGCTCTTGCCAGCACACACTGCCCCGGAAAATATGTCAGCACGCAGATCTGATCAAGCACCGGAATTTCGCCGCCGAAAGTCCACAGAAGGAGCATCAGGTCTGAGATGAAAAACATTATACTGCCGATTACAATGGTAATTGTAAGCCGGTTTTTTTCTGCTCTGAAATTACCTATTGCCTTGCCCAGCATACATGAAAGCACCACTGCATATACAAGGCAGACGATTTCCATAAACGACGGTTCGAAGACCAGAATAGGCAGAAGCATAATCACCGCAATGCAGAAAACCGCCAGCCCGCCGATCCACAGAAAGTCATTCTTTTCAAACCTGCGCAGGCTTGCCAGCGCAATCACATAAAACACGTGGGCAATTGCAAAAAACGCCGCGCCCATGGCAAAGTCAAAGTAAAGCACTACGTCGCCCACAAGGGAAAACATCAGACCTATTACCATCAGCACAGGGTATCGTTTGTCCCTGACTCCAAGCCTGCAGCAGAAAAACAGATTAATAAGGCCCAGCAGGACGAAACATCCGCTGGTGCAGCCTTTGAACACCACTCCCCGGTAAACGTTATACACCACGCTGACCAGAATTGCCGCCGCAAAGAGCCAGATGTTTACTGCCTCCATTTTTTTCATAAGAGCAGCCTGAGTGCCGCCCTGTCTGTTGCTGTCACTATATGAAAACATATTTTTTCAACCTTTCCATTGCTTCCTGCACACGGCTCAGTGGCAGTGCAAAATTCATTCTTATTGACCATGGATGATAGAATAGTCTGCCGTCCTGCCATGCAACACCCACATCCCAGCCGGCCTGCAGCACCTCATCCAGACTGCGGCCTGTGCGCTGACAATACTTTTCGCAGTCAAGGAACATCATGTAAGTACCCTCCGGTCTGAAAACTTCTATTCCGTCGAAATTTGTCGTAATGAATTCATAGGCATAATTAATATTGCCGCTGAGAACCTGGCGCAGCTCGTCCAGCCACTGATGGCCGGCCTCACTGTAAGCACCAGCCAGTGCATGCATGGAAAGCACATTCATATGATTATAGCCACTGACAGCGGCCTGTCTTCTTACCCGTTGGCGGAGATAACGGCTGTAAATAATATGATAGCTGCCGATGAGTCCTGCCAGGTTGAAAGTTTTGCTCGGTGCGTAGATTGCGATTGTCCTGTTCTTTGCATCTTCGCTGACAGACTGAGTCGGGATATGCTTGTTTCCGTTCAGTATAAGGTCGCTCCAGATTTCATCAGAAATCACCACGCAGTCGTTGGCCGCAAAAACTTCCATTGCCTTTTCGATTTCCCAGCGTTCCCACACACGGCCGCAAGGATTGTGCGGTGAGCAGAAAATTGCCAGGTGGATTCTGTTCTTCTTAAGGCGTCGGTCCATGTCCTCAAAGTCCATGCGCCATACGCCCTTCTCATCCTTTACCAGTGGGCTGTGCTCTGCCACACGGCCTGTCTGCGCAAGGCTTTCAGTAAATCCTACGTATGTAGGGCTGTGCAGAAGTACCTTTTCGCCCGGTGCCGTGAATGCCTGAAGGGCACTGTTTACGCAGCCAAGCACGCCGTTTTCATAGCCGATCTCTGCCGGAGTCAGGCCTGTTACACCATTACGGGTGCGCTGCCAGTCTATGATTGCGTTATAATACTCATCTGTCGGCTGAAAATACCCGAACAGAGGATGTCTGGTTCTTTCAATTACTTTATCCTGAATTGCCGGACATGTTGCAAAGTTCATGTCAGCCACCCACATAGGAATCATGTCAAAACCTTCTTTAGGAGCTGCCGGCATTGAGCCGATGGCTTCTGCCCGAGGTCCGTCAACGGCCAGTGCATCCTTGCCACGGCGGTCTAATATAGTTGTAAAATCGTACATTTTCGTTCTCCCTTTTTACATCTTTTTTACTATCATATATCACTTTCTGACCACCGTCAATCAGCAGTGTGAATGTAAATATTTTACATGAAATCGTTGTAAGTTTTTTACATTTTTGATATAATGACTATGTTGTCGTTCCCTATTCTGACATCAGAGAGGGGGTGATTCTATGTACATACTTATGACTTTTATTCTTTCAATCGCAGCGGGTATAATCGCCAATTATATCTGCAAATGGCTGGATGGAAAGAAAAATAACGACAGCTAGCCTAAAAAGAAAACCCCGCAGTCGCCTCTGCGGGGTTTTCAATTCGTGATTCTCACATACTTATGACTAACTTTAATTAAATTATACTATTTCAGCATTTAGTTGTCAACCTTTTACTTTTTCTTCCAGTTTAAACCTGATATCCATTCCCCAGACTACGGGTATTGTACCACAAAAGTCCCGCTGCTTCGCCAGTGAAAACCACAGTTAAAACCAGTATTTTCAAGCCATAGTTCAGAGGGGAATATATTGCAAATACTGCAGTCAGGCCCCCCTGCATTGCAAGCATCATTATCGCTGTCAAAACTGCCACTACGGTGCTGGGTTTCTTGGCCCGGCTGTCTCTCAGGCTGTTGCCAAAACTTATTGCAGCAAGCACAATAGTACCCAGAAGAATACTTCCTGCAATTATTACAGGCAGTGCTGCCACTCCTGCCAGACCATACATCTGAATTGCCACCGGAATCAAACCGGCCATAGGAACAAAAGCCCCTGTAATCACTTTCGTAAATACAGTCTCAGCCGCTGAAACAGGAAAGCTCTGATAAAAATAAGCCTCCTGTTGGTACAGCATCTTTGAACAGGTTCTGGAAAAAGCCCTTATGCTCCATCCGCCAATGATTATTGCAAGTATCAGACATCTGTCCCGGCTAAGGCCGCCCCATATCCAGCCTGCAAACAAACCCATAAACATGCTTGCCATAATCTCTGTTCTGACGCACTTCAGGTGCAGCATAAAATACTCCCGGAATTTCGAACCGGTTGATTTTACTTTTTTATCTTTCCTCATAATACCGCCTTTCTTAACCCTAATCCCTGAACCTGATAACTCCCCACTTTTTTTCAGTTTTCACTGCAGCATAACCGTCTGCCGTCGGCAGACCGAACTCAAAGATAAAATCATATATCTCGCCGTCCTTGTTCATGTAGTACCAGTCATGCCAGTCCAGCCACAGAGCATCATCCAGCAGATACAATCTGGTGTATATCTGCGAAGTGTAAGCAGTTGCTCCTTTTCCGGGGTCCTGACTCACATTGCATAAAGCCACCCCATCATCAAAGTCACCCATGCAGTATCCTTCCTGCCCGCTTATAACCGGCTCACCACCCTGATCCAGCATTATGCAGTCAAAGGCAATCCTGCCATCCTCCAGATGGTTTACCTGAATCAGCGTATCCCCGTTTATTTCTGCCAGTTCCGCGTCTCCTTCGCCGCCATAGTTGAAATAAGTGCTGGGCTCACCTTTGTAGATTATGTTTCCGTGAGCATCTGCTGCGAAGTTCTGCGCTTTTACAGTTTTGCCGTCTTCAGAAGGCACGCAGAGCTGACCGTAAATGTATCTTCCATCGCCGCTGAATCTGAGGTTTTCGCCCACAATTTCCTCTTCAGGTGGTTCAAAATCAGCAGTAAGCACGTGCCGCTCATCCTGGCGCAGAGGATTATTGCTGTCGCATATCCACAGACTTCCGTTAAAGTCAACCACATCGTGACCACCGGTATCAACCTGCTTTCCTGCAGCAAGGTCCATGACTTCAAAATGTTCCCCTTCTGTATCAAAGTGTCTGAACTGCACCAGATTGTCCCCAGCAAAAAACCTCACGCGCCTGTCACCGTTCCGGTGGCAGAGCACTTCGCCTTCCGCGCTGCAGATTTCCCATGCGGACTGGTCCTTGGTGCGGCCTGCATAATACCTGCCGCCTGCTTGTACTTCATAAGTGCTGTAATACTGCGGTTCGTATTCCGCGCCTTTTGCTAGTTTCTCGTAATTGACCACCGCATATAGGTCATAGTACTGCTGTTCGAAAGGCTGTGAAGAATCCTCAAAATCATGCATCAGCACCAGCAGCTTTCCATTCTGCCGCACAAACTGATCCATGGGCGCCAGGTCAGCGATGATGCCGCCCTCAACATTGACAAGTTTCAGAGAGTCTCCGTAATCTTCCTGTACCAGGAAAATCTCCTTTTCCCCGTCAACCACGAATATTTTTTCGTACTGGCCGAAAGGCACGATAATTTCTGCAAACTCCTCAATTGCTTTTTTGTCCACCGGATGGTCGCCGTAAATGAGCCATGTTACCCCAAAAAATGTCAACAGTATTACCAGCAGGCTTACCATGGCGGTTTTCATGATTCTGCTTTGCCTGATAATTGCCGTCACTTTCATCACGCCACCTCCCAGCCTGCATTGTCGGAGCATTTCATGCGCTTTACTGTCAGTTTATAAAGCACTACTGCCGCTATTACGTCAAGTAGGATTCCCGCCGATTCAGCCGGCAGCCAGTAAGGCTCACCTGAAATTTCCGTTATCATTCTCACTATGTATCCAAGTCCAATCTGGACTCCGGCCACAATGGCCACCGCTGCCAGTTTGGTCAGGCCGCCTTTTGCAGACTGAGAAAGGGAATTGTACCAGACAATTCCGAACAGCACAAGCATCCAGAATCTGAATTCAGAGGCCACATAGCCTGCAATGCCCACTGCGATTACATAAGGCACATCAAACCCGCTGAGATATTCCAGATCTGCCAGGTTGGCAACAAACTGCGGCAGCTCGAATGCTCCACCCTGAGTATAGTCACCCGACAGAAGCGCAGCTGCAAACAAGCAGGCTACCATAACCACCATATACAACATGTCCGCTGCGGTCATGGCAAAGACTTTACCGAGAACAATCTCTTCCGGTTTAACAGGCAGGGTCTGATACATGGTCGCTCCCTGGCCGTAAAGGCTGGTGTAAAAGAGCTTTCTTGCTGCGTTAAACAGAAGCAGGAAGCCCACCGGTAACAGAAGCAGCGATCCGATGATACCTACGCCTGCCCCCATTACCATCATAATTACAGTAAGTCCGCAGGCCAGCACCACATCATTCTGCACAATCTGCCAGCTCAGCTTTATGTACTTGTCAATTGTGCTAGTTGAGTTCATAGCGTTCCTCCAGTAATTTCACCGTCAGCCTGAAGATGATTACAAGTGTGACAGCGCCGATTGTGATTCCGATGAGCGGATACAATATTCCATATGGCAGACCGATGAATTCAAGTGCACTGCTTATATTCATAAAAAGATAGTTGATACCCACAGCGGCAACCGGTACAAGCACTCCGCCGCCGAAACCTTTTCTGCTATGTTCCGGCAGTGTATTAAAAATCACTACTGCCAGGAAAATCAGCGCTGCCTGCCAGAAGCACTCAATTACCACCGCTATAAACTCAAGCGACAGAATGTATCCTGCGTTGAGAGAGTTTATCCCGAGCCCTAATCCATCCAGTATTCCCAGCAGGTTTCCATACCCAAGATTGGTGCTTATCACAGCCATCATCACCACGATTGATACATTCAGTGCAATCAATCCCAGACCGGCCACAAATATTTTAGCAGCAACCATCTCGGCTGTGGAAACAGGCATACTCTGATATGTAGCCGCCGTCTCCCCGAAGACGCTGGTATAAAAAAGTTTCCTGAACATTTTCCACAGAAAGACCGCTGCTATCACTATTGGAATCAGTCCCAGAATAATGGCCCAGAACCGCATAAGGCACAGCAGTACGCCCATGGTGCACGCAATTGCGATTTCGTTTTCTACCATCTTCAGGTTGGCCTTTATGCATTTATCCAGCATTGTTTCTTTCATATTATCTAACCCCTTTTAGCCTGATCAGGCCTTTTTGTCCATCTTTGATGACTACTGCGTAACCATTATTGCCGGGATACACACCGTCAAACACGAACTCCGTCAGAGGCTGGAGATTTTCGTCCACCAGACCCCATTTATATTTTTTCATTTCTTTTTCGTCGCTGAGCAGGTCGCCGCCCCGCACGTCCCGGTCCTCTGTACGTCTCGGCATCACAGCAGCTGCTGCCCCGTCACCAAAGTCCATATAGCAGAAAATTTCACTGTCCTCAATGACCACTTCGCCTGTATCAAGATCGATGTAGTCCACCTTCTTTTCAGTGTAATCACTGACCGCCAGCATATTGCCGCGGATATATCTGATAAAGCCGCCATGATAGGTTTCTTCTTCCTCATCGCCGCCGTATACAAGCTGCCCTTCGCCGTTATACACCCTCTTCATGGAACCTTTCAC
>JAFQHT010000034.1 GCA_017397825.1 Bacillota bacterium
ACCAGCAGTCATAACATCAGGGAAGCCGAGAGCAACACCGATACCGATGAGTGCAACACCCATGGAACCAGCTGTTGACCAGGATGAACCTGTAGCTAAGGATACGATGGAGCAAAGTAAGCAAGCAGTAAATAAGAAAATACTTGGGGAAATAACTTTGATACCATAGTACATCATGGAAGGAACTACGCCGCCTGCGTACCAGGAACCGAGCATTACACCAACCAGAGCAAGGATCAGGATAGCCTGCATTGTTCTGTTGATAGCAGCAAGGATACCAGCTTCCATGTAAGACCATTTCCAGCCGTTAAGTGCAGCAACAACTGCAGCGAAAGCACCGGAAAGGATAAGAGCGATGTGAGCTTCACCAGCGTTTGTGTCAATCATTACGCCCCAGAAAATAAGTACAATAAGTACTACCATTACCAGGAGACATTGCCACATAGGAATCTTTTTACCCATAATAAGTCCTCCTATTCATAATAATGAATGATATAAATCTATGCCTTATGGCATGGCAATATACTACAATTTTCACATGATTATCACAATTACCCACATGGGTAAACTTGTCTAAACTTTTGGGTAGGTGCATAAAAACACATCCCCGCGTCAAACGCGGGGTTGTTAACTTTACGGGCATAGCCCGTGTTCCTCGCGTGACGCGTGCAACGCGTAAGCTAATCTGCCAACCGCGTGTGCTATATCTTATTTCTTTTCTTTCTTAAACGGATCTACTCCGCTCATCGCTATCTGCTCTCCGAATTTGTCTTCGTCCAGCTGATGTTTTATATACTCCGCAATTCGGGCTTCATTTTTGCCTACCGTATCAATGTAATATCCTTTGCACCAAAATTCTCGGTTGCGATATTTATACTTAAGCTCGCCGAATTGCTCATAAATCATTGTGCTGCTCTTTCCCTTGAGATAACCCATGAACCCGGAAATTTGAATCTTTGGTGGTATCTCCAAAAGCATATGTATATGGTCGGGGCATACTTCTGCTTCGATAATATTAATTCCTTTCCATTCGCACAGCTGACGGAGTATTTTACCAATGGCTTCTTTCTTCTGTCCATAGAAAATTAATCTCCTATATTTTGGGGCAAAGACAACGTGATATTTGCAATTCCACTTGGAATGCGATAAACTATGTACATCATTTAAACTCATGAATATCCTCCTCGTGTTAACTTGTTTGCAGTTGGCAGACCGCATTCCAAGTTTAACATCTGGAGGTATTCTGTTCAAACGTGTAACGTTCACCGAACCCCGCGTCTAACGCGGGGTTTTCCTTATACAAAAAAGCTGCCCCGTTTCCGGAGCAGCCCATGAGTTTTACGTATTTACCTTATATGATTAGTGATAGCAGTTGCAGAAAATAATCACAAGTAACAGGAAGAAGAATAATAAGCTGGTATCTACGCCGCCGTCGCCGAGGAGTCCACAATTATTTGACATATTAATTCACCTACTTCTTTCAAATTTTTTTAATTTAAAACTTATTCAGTCGTAGTATACAATATGAAAATTCTTTTAATTGTGTTACCATCTGCCGGATATTTTCCGTCCTTTTATTTTTCAGTTATTGCCTGCAGCTATCTTGGAATATCTCCGCCGCTGAGAGCGTTATCATAAGTTGCTCTTTCGCCGCCGATAAACTTAGGTCTGGTTCTCGCACAGATAATCGGTGCGTGGCCTATCTGCTTTACAGCAAGTCTTACAGGCACAGCAACTTTTTTGAGCTGCATGCCGATGAGTGTTCCTCCGATATCAATGCCTGCGTCAGCCTTAATTTCTTCCACTGCCACAGGCTGCTTTGCATTCTTGTAAACAGTTGTGGCAAAGGAACCGCCTGCATGTGGATGAGGAACCACATTTACAATCTCAGTTCCGGGAAGAAGGGCCGCCTTTTCAACGATTACTGCACGGTTAAGGTGCTCGCAGCACTGCGCTGCCAGAAAAATCCCCTTTGGCTCAAGGACACTCATAACACCTTCATAAACTGCCTGAGCAGCATTGATGTCAGATCCTTTGCCTATTCTCAGGCCCACAATTTCACTGGAGCTGCAGCCGATTACGAAAATATCTCCCGCCTGAAGCTTTGCCACTTCAACCAGTTCTGCTGTCGCCTGCTGCGCCTGATTTTTAATATCTTCATAAGTAAAGTTCATTACTTCGCCTTCTTTCTTTTTCAGCTGACCGTGATTAGTCGAACTTCCAGGAATTAAGGTAGATTTCCTGTTCTTCTGTCAGAGTGTCAATTTCCACGCCCCATGCAGCCAGTTTGCGGCTTGCAATGAGCTGGTCCATTTCTTCGGAAACGTCCACAACCTTTTTGCCAAGCTTACCGCGGTTTTCCATGATATATTTAGCAGAAAGCGCCTGTACAGCGAAGGAAAGGTCCATGATTTCTGCAGGGTGTCCGTCAGCAGCAGCGATGTTTACCAGTCTGCCTTCTGCGATTACATTTACCCAGTTGCCGCTAGGAAGCTTGTAGCCCATGATGTTTTCTCTTGCAACCTTGGTTTCAACAGCAGCAGCCTTAAGACCTGCCATGTCAACTTCGTGGTCAAAGTGACCTGCATTGGAAAGAATTGCGCCGTCTTTCATCTTCATCATGTGTTCCACAGTGATTGTCTTGCAGCAGCCGGTTGCTGATACGAAGAAATCACCAAGAGGTGCAGCCTGTTCCATCTTCATAACCTGGAAACCATCCATCTTAGCTTCGATAGCCTTTACAGGGTTGATTTCAGTTACGATTACGTTTGCACCC
>JAFQHT010000035.1 GCA_017397825.1 Bacillota bacterium
GGACATAATGTAAAAAAAGATCAGGCTCGGCAGAGTGCAGATTAAAATAGCTGCATTGCTTACCCAGAGAGCGCCTTTGATAAAGATAAGCACTGATATCAGAATCAGCAGCCCGCCCATAAAAATGCCGGTAAGAATGAATGTTTTACGCCTCGGATAACGTGATTCGTAAAAGGCAATAAACAGGATGAGTACATGAAACAGCGACCATATCAGTGAAATGTCGCGCAGAAGTGTGTAATCAGACATTTTTACTGCCTCCTTTCAGCCAGTACTGCATCCATGCTGTATGCAATGCGGCAACAGCTCTCTTGGGCACGGCCACCTGTTTCCCGTCCGCAAGAGTTACTGTGTTTTTAGTTATACTTCTGATGTGGTGGAGATTGAATACGAAGCTGGCACCGCAGAGGCAGAACCGGCTGTCCGCAAGAAGCGGAGTCATGGTTTCCTGGTAAGAAGCACGCATAGTTATGCCCGATACGCAGCTTCCGTCCCGGAGGTAATAATGGGGAATGCGGTCAATCTGCTCTGCAAAAATGATGCTGTCAAAAGTGATACAGCAGGTTCCGTCAGCCGTCTTTATAAGGACACTTTGTTCACGCCGGTCTGACAGCTTTTGCAGCACATTGTCCAGCGCTGCGAAGAGTTCTTTTTCCTTTACAGGCTTCAGAAGGTAGGCGGCAGCCTTGGCGTGATAGCCTTCCAGCGCAAAGTCCGGCGAGGTTGTCAGGTAGATGATTGCCCCCTCTTGACCGGTTTTATGCTCAGCTTTGCGCAGGGAAAAACCCAGCTCAATGCCGTTCATTTCCGGCATTACAATATCGAGAATATATATGTCAAAGGTTTCATCGTACATGGCGTTCAACAGCTCCTGCCCACCGGAGAATTTGCGCACTGTGGCAGCAAGCTTGCGGCCGGCGATATACCGGTCCAGAATTTCGCCTGTAATCTGACGCTGAAGAGCCTCATCATCACACAAAGCGATATGATACATAAAAAGTCCTCCTTCATTATTTTTTTCCGGTTAATAAATATTTTATCATATTCCGCAGGAGTATGAAAACCAATTCTGTGCTGAACAACATCAAATCTGTGCAGACTGCCAAAACAGAGATTTTTTTTACTATACTTATTTCAGTATAATTATATCTTAATATCCTAATATCTTAAGAAAAAACAGTCGCTATATGGGAGGAAAACACGATGAAAAGACGATTTTTAAGTATACTTTTGAGTATAGTGATGATATTCAGCACCATGCCGGTGATGACGGCCTGGGCGGGGGAAGAAGGTGATTCTTCGGTCGGACATGCCAATCACTGTGTCTGTGGAGGAAACATTTCTACAGGAGGGCATGCCCACGATGTCATCGCTCCTACATGGACAACATGGGATGGTACAGCAAGCTTTGAAAATGGTGGATACTACTATCTTTCAGGCGATGTAACAGTTACGGAAACTATCAAAGTGTCGGGAGCAGATATGGTGGTCAATCTGTGCCTCAATGGTCATGTGCTGAAGCTGGAAACATCCTCATCAGCACGGGTCATCTATGTGGAAAAAGGCGCGACTTTGAATCTCTGCGACTGTGGAAACACAGCAACTCATACCTTTTCTGTTGCGGATAACGGTTTATGGGTGTTGAAGGAAGGAACGGCCGGAGAAAATGACAGAACAGTAAGCGGCGGTGTAATTACCGGAGGTACATCCAGTGGTATATACGTATCCAAAAGCCGACTTAATATGTATGGCGGAAACATCACAGGGAATTCTGTAGTATCTTCTTCCAGCCAATATGGCGGCGGTGGAGTCTGCTTTTACGAAAGTGTCGGATCAGGTGAAATCACAGACGGCGGATTCCTTATGTACGGCGGCGCAATCTGCGGCAATGTCTCTGAAAGTAAATATAGCGAAGGCGGCGGTATCTACTTGCATAACAGTGTGGGCAGGATGTATGGAGGAACTATCTCGGACAATACAGCGACAACGGACAATCAGGCTTCCGGCGGAGGTGTCTACTTGTCCGGAAGTGGTGCCAGCGGAACGGTCAGCCAGTTCTTTATGACAGGCGGCAGGATTTCCAACAATATGGCGAAGCTTGGCGGCGGTGTTTATCTGAGTATAGGTACTTTTGAAATGTCCGGCGGAACGATATCCGGAAATACAGCGACAAGTACCAGTAGTGGTGGCGGCGGTGTGTATTTAAAATCTGATAAGAGTGTGTTTAATTTTTCCGGCGGAATCATCGGAGGTACTGCTGAAGCGGATGCCAACATTTCATCTACGAACGGCGGCGGTGTATATGTCTTAAATGGTACGATGAACATGACCGGAGGGAAGATTTCAGGAAACCAAACAGAAAAAGGCGGCGGTGGTATTTATGTTGTCGGCACACTGAATATGTCGGACGGAGAAATCTCCGGAAACACAGCCAACAGCAGCGGCGGAGGCGTGTATGTTGACAGCAGCAGCGATGTGATTTCAGTATCAGGTGCACCGATAGTTTCGGGAAATAAGAAAGGAACTGATAACAGCAATATATATCTGTCAAAAAATGCACCATTACTTACTGTGGAAGAACCTTTGACAGAGGGGGCTTATCTTGGTATGAGTCTTTATGACAGCAGTAATGTAGGCAGGGTGGCAGAAGCGGAAACAGACTACAGCCAATATTTTGTAAGCGATTCATATCCGGACAACCGGAAAATCTACTACAATTCAGCTGAGGGAAAAATTGTAATCGCATATGTACGCACTGTGACATTTAACTACAACGACGGAACCGATGCGACAAGCAGTCAGAAACTAGTACAAAATGTGGAAGAAGCACTTAAATCCAACACATACACCCGCAGAGGATATGAATTCATTGGTTGGAATACAAAAGCTGATGGCACAGGAACTGAGTATACGGATGGACAATTAGTAACACTTTACAGCAATTTAACTCTTTATGCGCAGTGGGAAGCGAAACCTCATAGCCACCACACCTGTGGCATTATAAACTGCACAGACACAACTCACGGCCACGAAGAAGTGACCGAGTGGAAACCACTTTCTGAAGATACAATAGCAGGAACTTCCTTTGCGGAAAGCAATGCACATTATTGCTACTATCTCGACGAGGACATAAAAACTGACACTCCGTTGTACATCGGCAGTAATGTACTTAATGCCAATATCAGTGGAATTACTTTTTCCCTTTGTCTCAATGGGCATACGCTGACCTACACAGGCAGCGATCTGAAAGGCACAATAATACTGAATAACGGAAGTATTCTGAATATCTGTGATTGTTCTGAAGGGGCAGTTCATTACGGCCAGTGGGATGAGGGCAGAACTGCTTACACCGTCAGCGATACAAAACCTGCTTCCGGCGAATATGATACCCTGACCGGAGGCATAATCACTGGTGGCAAAAGAAGTGGTATATATGTAGAAACTGACAGTAGCTGTGCCATCAATATGTACGGAGGAAACATAGCAGGAAATACTGACGGCCAAAACTCCAATGTGGGTGGCGGAGTTCAGCTCTTTGGGTCGGACATGAACCTTTACGGCGGCAGCGTTATTGGAAATCTGAGCTCGAGTAGTAATTTCAGCAGAGGCGGTGGCATAGCTATCTGGAACGGAGCCACATTAAAACTGTATGAAGGCGGAAGAATTGAAAATAATGCGGCTACAGGTACGGCTAATTTTTCACGCGGGGGAGGCGGCATTTACCTCAGTGAGGGCAGCTTCTATATGTACGGTGGCTCGGTATCCCGCAACTATTCAGCAACATATGGCGGAGGTATTTCTCTGACCGATGATGGAAGTAAGAATATTAAATTATATGGAGGCACTATCAGCGGCAACACAACTGCCGGTAAAGACGGAGGCGGTATTTACGGTTCCGTCTATGATACTTTCAATATCTCCGGCGATGTAGTGATTGCCAATAATAAAACAGGCGGGGCAGACAATAACCTGTGGCTGGGAACAAGCAAAACCGTAGTTATTGATAAAGCCTTGGCAGCCGGTGCCAATATTGGTATAACTAAAAACGGAGGGGCAGGTATTTTTGCGAAACCTGACGGAACAATTGTAACAGATGCAACAGTTTATGCAAATTGCTTTACCAGTGATAATACAGATTACAGCGTGCAGCCGGACGGTGAGAAACTGAAACTGGTTAAAAATGAAATTCACGCAGACCACCCTCTCTGCGGCGACAGCAACTGTACCGCCCACGGTGAAACCAAGACATGGAAGAAACTGACCAATGCTGATTTTCCAAACAGCAATAAGCTGTCTTTAACAGAAGGCTCCTATTATCTGGGCGAGGATATTACAGGCGATAAAACCATTGTTATCAAGGAAAATGTGAATCTGTGCCTTAACGGAAAGACATTTTCCACCGGATGCAATGAGAGTGCTGTCCAGATTCAGATGGGTACAAATCAGGACCTGATATTCAACATATGTGACTGCTCCTCCGGCGAAACAGGGGTAATCAGACAGACGAGAGATTCTATGAGAGCCCTTGAAGCATACCGCGGCACAACCAATCTCTACGGTGGAACCCTTGCCACAAACAGTGCGACTACAGTGTATCTGTTCGGTTCAGGCAAACTCAACCAATACGGTGGAACGCTGGACAAAGCTTACGAGCATTCGTGGACTGTGTATCTCAGCAGCACAGGAAGCACATATAATCTGTACGGCGGAACGGTAAAGAGCAAAACTGGCGGAACAGAACCGACGATTAAAAATTCATCCGGAACCATGAGCATTTCCAGTGCTCCGACTATCGAGGGTTCGGTGGATATCGGCACCGGAACGCCGATTACGATTGCAGGAGTGCTGACGGCATCAGTGCCGAAGTACAGCGTTAAATGGACCGGAAACGGGGTCTTCACCAGCGGATGGCCGACTTATATGTCCGGCAAGGCCCATGGCGATTACTTTGTCAGTGCAGATCCTGACCTGTCAGTAATTGTGGACTCAGCGACCGGCGAACTGAAGCTGGCTGTACCTGTCACTGTCACTTTTGCAGCCGGCGAGGGCGGCTCAGGTACCATGGCAGACGTTCAGGCAGAAAAAGACAGTCAGTACACTCTGCCGTCCTGCACCTTTACTGCTCCTTCCGGCAAGGAATTCAAGGCATGGAGCGTTAACGGCACTGAATATGCTGCAGGTGCGGAAGTAACTCTTTCTGTAGCTACAACCATAACCGCAGTCTGGAAGGACAAGCCTTCTGGCAATGCACCGGACATTCCGGACCTTCCATATATACCATCAACGCCGCCAACTGAAAGCATTACAGTTCCTGTTTCCGGCGACCAGAACACTATACACACTGATGCAAAGGTCAGCGGCAGCAAGGCAGTAGTTGATGAAGTGAACTTTACAGCCCTCGATACTGTAATCGGCGAGGATGTAAAGACAGGGGTGGTAACAATCGACTTTTCCGGCCTTGAAAGCAGCAAGACCATCAACACCGTTGAAATACCTGCCGATGTGGTGAAGCAGATTTCTGATGCGGTAAATGACCCTGCCAACGATGCCGAAAGTCTTGAAATTGTAATCACGGACGGCACGTCTATTGAGTTTGATGCAGAGGCTCTGAATCAGCAGTCAGAAACTGCAGGTGGTGCCGACATAACTATTACAATTGTGCATGCGCAGGCTGCCAGTCTCAGTGCAGGCCAGCGCGAAACAGTAGGCAATAATACTGCTTACGACATCAGCATAATGAGCGGCGGCAAGCACATTTCCCACATGGGCGGCAAAGTAATAATCCACGCCCCTTACCAGCTTAAATCGGGCGAAGCGCCTGCCGGCCTCATCGTTTATTATGTAGCACCTGACGGAACCCGCGAAGCCTGCCGGACAAGCTACGACCCTGTACGCCAGCGCGTGAACTGGACGACAGATCACCTTTCCGTATACATGATTGAATACGAAACAGAGCGTGCTGAAGAGGGTGCGGCGCAGGCAGAAAAACAGGCACTCATGGCCACCGTTGATGACATAAAACTTGTGGCAAGAAGCCGCCACTCACGCCTCAACGGCAAGCGGGCTGTATATGTTTACTGGTATGATGCAGGCGGCAGCGACATCAGTGAGATTTTTGAAGGCTACGAAGTTCAGCGCTCCACCCAGCGCTTCAAAGGATACGGCAAGAAGCCTTTCTTCGGCACCGGCCGCGAAAAATACTGGAACAACCTGGACCTTAAGTCCGGAAGCACTTACTACTACAGAGTCCGCGGCTACGTCACAATAGACGGAGAAAGATACTACTCAGACTGGTCACTGAAAGCGTGGAGAACAATTAAATAATTTACAGTTTATGAGGACCCTGCTGCTGCGGGGTCTTTTACTGCAGTGATTTTCCCGGAATTTATGTACAAAAATCATGTGCGGGCAGGATGCTCATACAGGCCGGCTGCGCAGCGCATCCGTTTTTTGAAAAAACTCCCACATACTCATTGAAAAATCCTCAAAAAAATATTATAATATTCCAGTAGAGCATAAATAATATAAATTGAAAATTTGTAAATGATAAATATTGAAAACAGAAAAGGAGATGGACTATGGGATTTGCAACAGAAGTTGGAATTGACCTTGGTACAGCCAATGTGCTTGTGTACATCAAGGGTAAGGGAATAGTTTTGAATGAGCCGTCAGTAGTGGCTATTAATAATGATACAGATGAAATTCTTGCAGTTGGGGAAGAAGCGCGTCAGATGATCGGACGTACTCCTGCCAATATTGTTGCGGCAAGACCTCTTCGTGATGGGGTTATTTCTGACTTTGACATCACTGAAAGAATGCTGAAGTATTTCATCCGTAAGACATGCGGCTCCGGACGTTTCTTCAAACCTAAAATCATGGTTTGTGTACCAAGCGGCGTTACTGAAGTAGAAAAAAGAGCAGTCAGAGAAGCAGCAACTGCAGCAGGTGGCAAGGATGTTTATCTTATGGAAGAGCCTCTTGCAGCGGCAATCGGTGCGGGACTTGACATTTCCAGACCGGACGGCGTAATGGTTATTGATATCGGCGGCGGCACTACAGATATCGCTGTTATTTCACTTGGAGGAATTGTAGCAAGCACATCCGTAAAGATGGCCGGCGACAAGTTTGACGAGGCTATCATCAAGTATATGCGTAAAGAGCATAAGCTTTACATTGGTGAAAGAACTGCTGAGGAACTTAAACTTACAATCGGTACTGCCTTCCCTAGAGAAGAAGTTATCACAAAGGAATGCAGAGGACGAGACCTTGTGACAGGCCTTCCTAAGAGCGTGGATGTGACATCTGATGAAATGATGGAAGCTCTGGAAGAACCGCTCCACGAAATCTGTGAAGCGGTACACAACGTTCTTGAAAGAACACCACCTGAACTTGCTGCGGATATCAGCAATACAGGTATTATCATTACCGGCGGCGGCGCTATGATGTACGGCATTGACAAGCGTATCGAAGACAGAACCGGTATTAACGTAATAATTGCTGAGGACCCAATGTCTTGCGTTGCAATAGGCACCGGCAAGGCTCTGGACGAACTCGAAAAACTCGAGGGAAATTCACTTAACAAGAGGGCACCTTACCTGTAGAAAAAAGTTTGCGCCCTCATGAAGAGGGCGCTATTTTTGTATAGAAAGGACACTGAAATTGAAACTTGAAATTATTGCAACTGCCACCTTCGGACTTGAAGCGGTGGTAAAGAGAGAAATAGAAAATCTCGGTTTTAAGATACTTAAATCAGAAGATGGCAAAATTACCTTTATGGGGGACGAAAGGGCCGTCGTAAAGGCAAATTTATGGCTCAGAAGCGCTGACAGAGTGCAGATCAAGATGGGTGAATTCATGGCATATGAATTCGAGGATCTGTTCCAGCAGATGAAGGCCATCGAGTGGGAACAGTGGATTCCGGTGGACGGCAAATTTGTAGTAAACGGTTCATCGGTCAAGTCCAAACTTTCCAGCGTGCCTGCATGCCAGTCAGTTGCCGAAAAGGCAATAGTCGAAAGACTGAAAGATTTTTACTCCGTGGACTACTTTGAAAAGACCGGGGCACTTTATGATATAAAAATCACACTTCTCAAGGACCGTGTGACTGTAACACTTGACACCACAGGTCCGGGACTTCACAAGAGAGGCTACCGTCAGGCAAGTGTGGAAGCACCTATCAAAGAAACTCTGGCAGCGGCAATGATTCAGCTTTCCTTCTGGAAAAAGGACCGCATCCTTGTGGATCCTTGCTGCGGCTCAGGAACTATTCCTATTGAGGCTGCCATGATTGGCCGTAACATTGCACCGGGAATCAGCAGGGAGTTTGTCAGCGAGCAGTGGGAGGCAATTCCTGCAAGGCTGTGGAAAGAAGAACGTAAGGCGGCCTTTGATGCAATCGACAATGATATTGAACTGAAAATTTACGGTTCCGACATCAATCCGGCAGCGGTTCAGGCAGCACGGGCCAATGCTGAAGCAGCCGGAGTGGACGACTGCATCAAGTTCAATGTGGCTGATGTTTCAGTGCTGAGAACCAAGGCCATCGGCGGCGTAATGGTTACAAACCCTCCTTATGGAGAACGTATCGGAAACACTGCCGCAATTGATAAAATCTATGAATCTTATAAAAAATTTTTTACTGACAATCCGACATGGTCGCTGTTCGCAGTAACATCGGACAAGACCATTGAAAAGAAAGCCTTTGGCAGACCTGCCGACAGACGCCGCAAACTTTATAACGGCCGTCTGGAAGTCTGCTACTATCAGTTCCACGGCGAAAAACCGCCTAAAAAAGAAGAATAATGAGTATAAAAATTGATAAAAAACTTAAAACTCCAATATATAGGCAGATTGCTCAGCAGATAACAATCAAGATTCTTTCCGGCGAAATGAGTCAGGGAACCACTCTGCCGTCAGAAAGGGCCCTGGCAAGCATGCTGAGCATTCACAGGAATACTGTAGTAAAAGCCTATCATGAACTTATTGCAGAAGAGCTGATTGAGGCAAGACAAGGTCTTGGTTATGTTGTTTCGCAGCCGGCTCCGAAAGAATCTGAAAAACATAATCAGGCATCAGGCAAAAACAGACCTAAAAAGGTAACCTGGGCTACCAATATCAAGCCGGAATACCTGGATATGGAAATTACTTTTGATGATTTGTTTCAGCGATTCGGGGATGAAAAAATATATTCTCTCGGAAGCGGTATATCACCGGTGGGGATGTATGATGAAGACAAGGTTGCTGCCGATATCGCAGAAATGATAACTGCTCAGGGGAAAAATCAGTACTTTTACAGCCCATACAAAGGCGACAGCTTTCTCCGCAAAAAAATAGTTTCTTTCCTGAGCACAAAAGGAATCAAAGCTTCCAGTGGTCAGATTCAGATTCTCACTGAAACCAATCAGGCACTGGACTTTCTTGTAATGCTTCTCGTTAAACCGGGAGACACTGTAATAATGGAGGAGCCGGTTTCGCCGGATGCTTACCGGGCAATGGAACTGGCCGGAGCAATAATCAAAACCGTGCCTGTGGACGATGACGGACTTGACTGTGACATTCTGGAAAACCTTGTGGCGCGATGCAGTCCGCGGTTCATATATGTAAACTCCAGTTTCCACGATCCGACAGGCAGCATTTTGTCGCTGGACAGAAGAAAAAGAATTATTGAGATTTCCAACCGGTACAGAGTACCTGTGATAGAGGATGATGCTGCATCAGAACTTGTGTATGAGGGCAGCAGGCTTCAGCCAATCAAAGCTTTCGATACAGAGGAAAATGTGATTTACATTTACTCTTTCTCCCTGACTTTCCTTCCGGGACTGAGTCTGGCATTTGTTACAGGGAATAAAGACCTGATCAGAAGCTTAAGCTATCTTGTGTCTGTCCGCATGGTTGGTACTGACTGGCTCAGCCAGAAACTGGCGGCAAAATATCTGGACGACGGCACATATTACGGCATACTGGAAGAGTTCCGCAATAACTACAGCCGTAAACAGAAAATTGTCTGCGATGTGCTTGATACTCTCAGACATGAAGGTGTCAGGTATACCCGCCCGCGTGGAGGGGTGTACATATGGTGCAAGCTGCCTGAAGGATTTGACAGCAAAGAATTTATTGCCAAAGCGTACAGCAGAGGTGTGGCATTGCTCCCCGGATACATTTTTTATCCGTTCAGGAATGGAGGCAGAGATCATATCCGTATTAACTATTCCTATGAAACAGAAGAAAGGCTGCAGGTGGGCATGAACCTGTTCAGACAAGTAGTACGGGAAGAACTGGCACACAAAAAATAGAACGAACTGGCACTTTCATTTTTTGCGCCATATAGTAAAATTTTATTATAAAATATTGTTAATTTTTAAATTATAAACACATATCACTAAGAAATTAAAAAAGAAAAGGAGATTTTTAAAAATGGCAGTAAATTTAAAAGGCAGAAGCTTCTTAACTCTTATGGACTTCACACCATCCGAAATCAGATATTTATTAGACTTAGCTCACGACTTAAAGGCTAAGAAGAGAGCTGGTATCTGCAACCAGGTTCTTAAGGGTAAGACTATCGTTCTTTTATTCGAAAAGACTTCCACAAGAACAAGATGCGCATTCGAAGTTGCAGCTATGGAAGAAGGCGCTGGCGTAACTTTCCTTGACTCCGGCAGCTCCCAGATGGGCAAGAAGGAATCTTTAGAAGATACAGCTAAGGTTCTTGGCAGATTCTTCGACGGTATCGAATACAGAGGTTTCGACCAGAAGGTTGTTGAAGACCTTGCTAAGTATGCAGGCGTACCTGTATGGAACGGTTTAACTGACGTTGACCACCCAACTCAGATCTTAGCTGACCTTCTTACAATCGAAGAACACGTTGCTAAGCCACTTAACCAGGTTAAGGTTGTATTCTCCGGCGACATCAGAAACAACATGTCCTACGCTTGGATGTACGGCTGCGCTAAGATGGGTATGCACTATGTAGCATATGGACCAGAAGAATTAGCTAAGGAACTTGACCAGGAAGTAATCGCAAAGGTTCAGGAAGTTGCTAAGGAAACAGGCGCTGTTATCGAAGTATCCTCCAACCCAGAATCCTTAAAGGGTGTTGACGTTATCTACGCTGACGTATGGGCTTCCATGGGTGAAGAAGCAGAAATCCCTGAAAGAGTAAGACTCCTCACTCCATTCAAGGTAACTGAAGAACTTATGGCTTCCACTGGCAACCCTGACTGCTTATTCATGCACTGCTTACCAGCATTCCACGATTTCGAAACTAAGATGGCTAAGTCCCAGCTTGAACTTGGATTCGATATCCGCGAAGTTACTGACGAAGTGTTCAGAAGCAGAAACTCCGTTGTATTCGACGAAGCTGAAAACAGAATGCACACAATCAAGGCTGTTATCGTAGCAACAATCGGCTAATCACAATATAAATGCTGCACAGATGCAGCTTGAGAGAAGAAAAGAAGGGAGGATATATTTATGAAATATCCTGGAATTCATAATTTTTCCGAAATCGGAAAATTAAATAAAGTTCTCCTTCACAGACCAGGTCTGGAACTTGAAGCACTCACTCCAAACACAATGGAAAGACTGCTTTTTGATGATATTCCTTTCCTTAAAGTGGCTCAGGAAGAACACGACATTTTTGCAAAGATTTTAAGAGAAAACGGTGCAGAAGTAGTTTACTATGACAAGGAAACAGGTAAGGCTCTTGAAGATTTAAAACTCAGAGAACAGTTTATCAACGAATTTCTTGATTTAAGTGATATTACTGCTAACGGTGTTAAGGATGCTATTATTGAAATCCTTATGCCGATGGAACCGGATGCAATGGTGCGTAAGCTCATCGAAGGTATCAAGAGAGATGAACTCAAGCAGCATACAAGAGTTACATCACTTTTTGACCTTGTACCAAGTGATTATCCTTTCGTATCCGACCCAATGCCTAACCTTTATTTCACAAGAGACCCAGGTGCATGCGTAGGTAATGGTATCAACCTTCACCACATGCATACTCCTGCAAGAAGAAGAGAAGCTCTCTTCCTCAAGTATATGTTCAACCATAACCGTGACTTCGCAACAGAAGACAACAAGGTATGGTTTGACATTTACGATGACTACTCTATCGAAGGCGGCGACGTGCTCGTTCTTTCCAAAGATGTAGTTGCAATCGGTCTCTCCCAGAGAACAACAATCGCTGGTATTGAAAAATTTGCTGAAAACCTTCTCAAGGGTTCCGAATACAAGAAAGTTCTCGTATTCGATATTCCTAAGAGCAGAGCTTTCATGCACCTGGATACTGTATTTACAATGATCGACTACGACAAGTTTACAATTCATCCAGAAATCGAAGGTCCTCTTAACGTTTATGAAATCACTCTTGGTGCAGACGGCCACCTTGATTTCAAGTCCGTTCAGGAAGAACTTCACAAGATTCTCGCAAGAGAACTCCACGTTCCTGCAGTTGACCTGATCAGATGCGGCGGCGGCGACATGATGGCTGCTCAGAGAGAACAGTGGAACGACGGTTCCAACACACTCTGCATCGCTCCAGGTGTTGTAGTAACTTACGAAAGAAACTATGTATCCAATGAACTCATGGACAAGAAGGGTATCAAGGTTCTCACTATGCCATCATCTGAACTTTCCAGAGGCAGAGGAGGCCCAAGATGTATGTCCTGCCCAGTTAACCGTGACGATTTATAATAATTAAAATTACCGGAGGAAAATATAAATGGCAGAAAAAATTGTAGTTGCCTTAGGAGGAAATGCCCTCCAGTCCGGCAAGAGCGAAGCAACAGCAGAAGCTCAGCTGGCAGTAGTAAAAGAAACTTGTGAGCGTCTTGCAGACCTCAGCGAAAAAGGTTATGAACTTGCAGTAGTACACGGAAACGGTCCTCAGGTAGGAAGAATTCTTCTTGCTTCTGAAACTGCTAAGGACGTTACTCCAGCAATGCCTTTCGACGTTTGCGGCGCTATGTCCCAGGGATATATCGGCTACCACCTTCAGCAGGCTCTTAAGTTTGCTCTTGCAAAGAGAGGCAAAAACGTTCCTGTTGCAACAGTTCTTACTCAGATGGTAGTAGACCAGAAGGACCCTGCATTCCAGAACCCAACTAAGCCAATCGGACCTTTCTATTCAGAAGAAGAAGCTAAGGCTCTTGCAGCTGAAAAAGGCTACTCCATGAAGGAAGACGCTGGCAGAGGCTGGAGAAGAGTAGTTCCTTCCCCAATCCCAACTGAAATCGTTGAACTGGACTCCGTAGAAAGACTTTTCGATTCCACAATCGTAATCACTTGCGGAGGCGGCGGTATTCCTGTTCTCAAGAACGAAGATGGTTCCCTTGAAGGTACTGCAGCAGTAATCGATAAGGACTTCGCAGCAGAACTCCTCGCTGAAAAGCTTGGTGCAGATGCACTCATGATCCTTACAGAAGTAGAAAAAGTTGCAATCAACTTCAACAAACCAGATCAGGAAAACCTTGGCCACATGACTTATGCAGAAGCTGAAAAGCACTGTGCAGACGGTCAGTTCGCACCAGGAAGCATGCTTCCAAAGGTACAGGCTGCTATGAAGTTTGTAAAAGCAAATCCTGAAAAGAAAGCTATCATTACTTCCCTTGACAAGGCAATCGATGCTCTTGAAGGAAAGACTGGTACTGTAATCACATTTGCATAACAATATACAGCTCTTATTGGTAAGCAGGCCCGCATTTTTGTGGGCCTGTTTGCTTAAATACATAAATTAGTTTTTATGGAAGGAGAAAAGAATCGTGAAAAATATAAGTGATATGGATAACAAACGAATTCTTGAAGCAATGTTCGACGACCTGGCAGTTGTTGGCAATGACGGAAATATGCTTTATGTTTCTGATGGTTTTGAGAGCCAGTATAAGGTCAGACGTGAAGATGTTATCGGGCAGCACATTGAAAAGCTGGAAAAAGAAATGATTCTGAACCCTTCTGTAGCCAGAAGAGTGTTTGATTCGAAAGAGCCTGTTATTATGTCGCACACAAACCGCGATGGTGAGCATCTTATTATACACGGTATCCCAGTATTCGGAGAAGATGGCAATATAGACTATGTAGTAAGTTACTCAGTGCCGGAAGAAGTTATAACTTCATTCCAGCAGGAAAAGGACAAACTGGTTGAGTTGCTTGGCGGATACCAGAGGGCGCTGGATAAACTGCAGACATATATAACAAAAGGCATGACAGACCTGATGGGCTCGAAAATGGCCCTGGAAAGCATCAATAAAATCAAACAATATGATGTGAGCGTGTTGTTTACAGGCGAATCCGGTGTAGGAAAGACTACTTTTGCAAGATATCTTCACGAAAACGGTCCGCGTAAAGATGGTTCATTCGTGGAAATAAGCTGCGGGGCAATACCTGAAAACCTTCTTGAAAGTGAACTTTTCGGATATAAAAAAGGTTCGTTTACAGGTGCTAATAAGGAAGGAAAGGTGGGCCTTATTGAAATGGCCAGCAACGGCACACTGTTCCTTGATGAAATCGGAGAGCTGCCTCTTAAACTGCAGGCAAAGCTCCTTAAAACATTACAGAAAAAAACTATCACCCCGATAGGCGATGTAAAAGAAATCCCTGTAGATTTCAGGCTTATAGCAGCCACTAATAAAGATCTTAAGGCAATGGTAAATGAGGGGACTTTCCGAGAAGACCTTTTTTACCGCATAAATGTTATTACGATAGAAATCCCTCCGCTTCGACAGAGACCAGAAGATTGTGTTACACTGATTAAATATTTTCTGGACAAATTTAATCTGAAATATGGTACGCAGAAACGTATAGGTTCAAGGTGTATGCAGCAGCTGTGTGTTTATTCATGGCCAGGCAATATACGTGAATTGGGCAACACAATCGAGAGACTGATTCTGATGACGGATAACAATATAATTACAGAAGAAGACCTTCCGCTGCACATTGTAGCAGAACATCACACTGATGTAATGGAAACGGAATCTATAGAAGGAACACTGCCTGAACAGATGCGGGCACTGGAGAAAAAAATTATAACTGAAGCCGCAAAAAAATATAAAACTTCGGTACTTGTGGCAAAAAAGCTGGGAATAAGCCAGCCTACAGCAGCAAGAAAAATGAAAGAATATCTGGATTAAGATTATCCCGGATGCTAAAATTTATTCAAAAACGATTAGAAATCTATTCAATTATGAGTAATGTAATCATTATTGAATAGATTTTTTTATGCTCTGAAACTGTATAAACATTGGAATTTCAACGTTTGCAGGACTTGGCACGCAAATTGCGATTTAGTATTTTACAAACAAGGAGAAGGAGGCGTGTTATGGAAAAATTCAAGGTATTAGTTATTAACGATGAAGGCGAAAACATTGATCTGGAAAAAAGGGTTATAGAAGAAGCCTTTGGTGGTAATTCTGAAATGCTTGATATTGAGTACATTCCTGCAACAAATGGTGAACTGACAGTTAAGAAACTGCCTGAAGCAGACGGTGTCATTACAGTTTACACGGAATTTGATCGCAGCACACTGGAAAAAATGCCTAAGTGCAAAGTAATTGCAACTCAGACAATAGGTATAAATACTATTGATCTCGATGCGGCAACAGAAATGGGAATATGCGTGACCAATGTGCCCGATTATTGTGTAGAAGAAGTTGCAATGCACACCGTGACTCTGGCTCTGTCATGTGCAAGAAAAATTGGCATCTATGACAGAATCACCAGGGAAAAAGTGTGGAATGTAGACGATATTTATAAGTATGGTCAGATGCATCGTCTTACCGGACAGACTTATGGTCTGGTTTCATTTGGCAACATTGCAAAAAGAGTTGCTGAAATGATGAAAATGTTTGGCATGAAGATCAAAGCCTACGATCCGTTCCTTACTGATGATATATTTGCACAGTATGGTGTTGAAAAAGCGGAAACACTGGAAGAACTTTTTTCATCCTGTGATATTATCTCTCTTCATACACCGCTTACTGCAAAGACAGAAGGAATGATCGGAATGGAGCTTATCAGACTTATGCCTGAAAGTGGTATTTTGATTAACACTTCAAGAGGTGGTATAGTTAAAGAAGACGAATTATACGAAGCACTGAAAACTGGTGTCATTACAGCAGCTGGTGTTGATGTTATAATCGACGAAACGGAATTTGAGAGTCCGCTGTATGAATTAGACAATGTAATTATTACTCCACATGTAGCGTATTATACTGAAGAAGCACTGGAAGAGTGCAGAGTAAAAGCAGCAGACATGGTGGGTGATGTTATTGGAAGAGGCATTAAACCTAAATATCTTGTAAATAAAAACGTTATCGGTTCAACAAGAGTTGAACTGGCGTAATTGACGGGAGGAAACAGAATGAAACACCCATATATCGCAAAAAGATATTGGAAAGACCAGAGTACTGCCATGGGGCAGTCAGACGTAATGGCAAAATCCTTTGATGATGTAATCAGCCTCAGCCTGGGGGATCCTGATCTGATTACCCATGAATCAATTATCGATGCAGCGTTTGCGGATGCGAAAAGAGGTCACACAAAATATACTGATTTCCGTGGTGATCCGGAGTTAAGAGAAGAAATATGTAAATTCTACAAAGAAGAGTATAATATGGATGTAAAGGACGAAGAAGTATTCGTATGTGCATCCGCATGTCTTGGTATGTACCTTGCTCTCGAAGCAATCATCGACGATGGCGATGAAGTTATTCTGCAGGCACCTTATTTTACACCATATCCACAGCAGGTGGAACTGGCAAGAGGAATCCCTGTTGAACTTCCTACATACGAAGAAGAAGATTTCCAGATTAACATTGAAAGACTGGAAAGCCTTATCACAGAAAGAACTAAGGCACTGGTTATCAATTCACCAAGCAATCCTACAGGAAACTGCCTGACAGTTGAAACCATGGAAAAAATTGCTGAAATCGCAGTAAAATATGATCTGGTGGTAATTGCAGATGATATTTATACTTCTTTCAGTTATCAGAATCCATTCGTTCCTTTTGCAAGCCTCCCAGGCATGCAGGAAAGAACTATAATTCTGAACTCTTTCTCAAAGAACTTTACAATGACAGGATGGAGAGTAGGTAATATCATTGCACCTGATTACATTATCAGTGTAATCCAGCAGATAAATGAAAATGTGGTATTTACTGCACCTTCAATCTCTCAGAGAGCTGCAATTTATGCACTTCGCCACAGAAATGAAATTCAGCCGCCGATGGTTGAAGAATACAGAAACAGAATGTTCTACGCAGCAGAAAGAATCAATCAGATTCCTAAGTTGTCTGTGGTTTACCCTCCGAGAGGAAGCTTTTATCTGTTCATGAACATCAAGGAAACAGGGCTGACAAGCGTTGAAGCTGCGGACCTTATCCTGAGAGAAGCACATGTTCTGATGCTTCCGGGAGATGCTTTCGGTGCTTGTGGCGAAGGATACATCCGTATCGCATGTACTGTAAATGTGGATACTTTAAAAGAAGCATTTGACAGAATTGAAAAGATTGAACTGTTTAAATAAGACAGGAGGAAATTATGAATAACGAAAACATTAACCAGGAAGCTGTAACTACTGCAGTTGAACTGGAAAAAATCGAAAAGAAACATATATGGAAGTTTGCGATTGCATCTTTAGTAGGCGCATTCCTTTTCCTGGTACCAATTCCTAATGGTACAACATTTACAATTCCGCTGGGTATTGTTATTGACTGGGTAAGTGCATTGCTCGGTGATCTGGCATCCCTGTTGGTACTTGTATTTATTACAGTTTCATGTATCCTTACAATTATCAATATGATTGCAAAACCAGCATTCATTCAGAACAATGAACATATGAAGAAACTGTTCACACCGTCACCGATATACCTTGTGAGCCGTTTCCTTGGCCTTATCATCGTATATATGGTATATTTCGGTTTCGGCCCTGAAATGATTACATCAGGTGCAACCGGTGGTTCAATGATTGGTGTATCTGCAACTCTGGTATCAGTAGTAGCATGTATCGCATTCCTGATGCCGCTTCTTACAGACTTCGGTATCATGGAATTCGTAGGTATTCTGCTCCGTAAAATCGTTCGTCCTCTCTTCACAGTACCTGGACGTTCTGCAGTTGACCTTATGACATCCTGGCTGGGTGCATCCAATGCTGCTGCAATCCTGACTACACGTCAGTATGAAACTGGTTTCTACAGCGCAAGAGAAGCTGCTACAATCTCCATGAACTTCTCATTCGTATCAATTCCATTCTGTTTCGTAATTGCGAAACTGATGAACGTAGACAGCAGATTCACTATTTTCTATCTTATCTGCCTTGTTGGTGGTATCGTTCTTGCTATGATTATTCCAAGAATCCCGCCTTTAAGCAAATTACCTGATACTTACGATGAAATCGCAGGTAAACAGATCAACGAAGAAATTCCTGCAGGTGCATCCATGTTCAGATGGGCTCTTAACCTTGCTGGTAAAAGAGCTGCAGGAACAACAGGCAAAGACGTTGTAAAATCCGGTCTTCATGTATATTCCAGCATGTTCCTTGACCTTATTCCAATCGTAATGTCATGGGGTACTATCGTACTTATCCTTGTAGAATTCACACCAATTTTCGACTTCATTTCAATGCCGTTCGGATGGTATATGGATCTCTGCGGAATTGAAGGTGCTATGGAAGTTGCTCCTGCCGCACTGGTTGGTTTCACTGATATGTATATTCCACCGTTAATGCTTGCTGATTTCGCAATCGAAAGAACAAGATTTATCGTTGGTGCGGTATCATTACTTCAGATTATCTACATGACTGAAGTAGGTCTCATCGTTCTTAAGTCAAGAGTACCAGTAAATGTAGGTCATTTATTCGTAGTATTCCTTGAAAGAACAATCATTGCAATTCCGTTAGTGACATTGCTTACAAACCTGTTAGTGACATTCTAAAAGGTCATAATAAAGTCCTATATTATATGAAAACGGGCGTGATAACCCGCCTTCAATCCTACTCCCGGAGCTCTCTTGTGAGAGCTCCATTTTTTATTAACAGAAAAAAGAAACAGTGCAGAATCCGCACTGTTTCTTTTTATATCAATACTAGGAGTCAGAGATTTTTAATAGTTATTTGCTGATTTTATATCGGCCAGCTGTTTCTTTACGCTTTCCCATGAAGTGGAGCCTTCTGACTCTTTACCTTCAATACATGCCTTTACAGAAACTTTTCCGTAAACATCTGCTTCAAAAATTTCTGAGAACTGCTTCAGTTCTTCCAGGTTAAGATCTTCAATGGCAGTCTGGTTCTGGATGCAGTAAAGCACCATTTTGCCGATAATTTCATGGCACTCTCTGAAAGGTAAGCCTTTTGATACCAGATAGTCTGCAGCGTCAGTTGCGTTCATGAAACCATTCTTAGTAGAAAGAGCCATTTTTTCCTGATTAAAAGTGGTGGTCGCCAGCATTTCAGTAAATATTGTAAGACTGGCTTTAAGTGTGTCGTAAGCATCAAAGACAGGTTCTTTGTCTTCCTGCATATCCTTGTTATATGCCAGAGGCAGACCTTTCATTACGGTAAGCAGTGCCATCAGGTCGCCGTAAACACGGCCTGTTTTGCCACGGACGAGTTCAGCCATGTCAGGATTCTTTTTCTGTGGCATGATGCTGCTTCCTGTTGCGAAAGCATCGTCCATTTCAACCCAGCCGAAGTCAGGTGAGTTCCAGATAATCAGTTCTTCACAGAACCGTGAAAGGTGCATGCTGCAGATAGAGCAGCAGCTGAGGAACTCAATGGCAAAGTCTCTGTCGCTAACTGCATCCATGCTGTTAGGACACATATTTGCAAAATTCAGTTCTTCCGCAAGGAATTTTCTGTCGGTATTATAAGTAGTTCCCGCCAGTGCGCCGCAGCCAAGAGGCATCCAGTCTGTACGGGCCAGGCAATCACTGAATCTGGACAGGTCACGGCTGAACATATTATAGTATGCCAGCATGTGCTGTGCCAGGAGAACCGGCTGGGCTTTCTGCATATGAGTAAAGCCCGGCATTACAGTGTCCTGATGTTTGTCAGCAATTATATATATTGTTTCAAGGAGTTTCTTAAGGCAAGCCTGAATATCTGCGATTGCGTCTTTCTGATATAATCTGAAATCAACTGCAACCTGGTCATTACGGCTCCTTGCTGTGTGAAGACGTTTGCCGGCATCGCCGAGGCGTGCAGTGAGGATTTTTTCAACACCCATGTGGATATCTTCATCTTCAACAGAAAACTCAATTTTACCGGCTTCAATATCGGCCATTATATCTTTAAGACATGCAATGATTTTTTCGCTGTCTTCTGCAGGAATGATGCCTTGTTTGCCAAGCATTTTTGCATGAGCCATACTACCGGTAATATCCTGCTTCCACATACGCTGGTCGAAACCGATGGAAGCATTGAATTCAGTGGCTAATGAGTTTTCTTCTTTTGTAAATCTCCCTTTCCAGAGTTTCATTTATGTAAAGTCCTCCTTACTGAATAAAGTCAAGACCCTTGAGTACTTTCTTTTCAAGAGTATCGCTGTACTTGGATCCACCTTCAAGTGTTTCTTTCTGGATTGCTCTGATCTTGAGAGGCAGTGAGAAGAGGTTGATGAAGCCTTCTGCATCGCTCTGGTTGTATACTTCGTCCGCACTGAATGTTGCGAATTCTTCGTTATATAATGAGTAATCTGACTTGGAAGCTGCAGGAATTGCATTACCTTTGTACAGTCTCATCTTTACTGTACCTGTAACCTGTTCCTGAGTGGAATCTACGAAGGCTGAGATGGCATTTCTCAGAGGAGTGAACCAGAGACCGTCGTAAATCATCTGTGAGAACTTCTGGGCTACAATGTTCTTATACTGCATAGTATCTCTGTCGAGAATAAGTCTTTCGAGAGCGATGTGAGCGTTGTAGAGGATTGTTCCGCCAGGAGTTTCGTACACGCCTCTGGACTTCATACCAACGAGACGGTTTTCGATGATATCGATAGTACCTATACCATGTTTGGAGCCGAGTTCATTAAGCTTGTTGAGTAATGAAACTGCGTCCATCTTTTCGCCGTTAAGGCCTACAGGAATGCCCTGTTCGAAATCGATATCGATATATTCTGAATAATCAGGAGTGTCTTCAATATCATGGCTGAGTACATGAATGTCTTTTTTATGTTCATTCCAAGGATTTTCCAGATTGCCGCCTTCATGGCTGATGTGCCAGATGTTTTCGTCTCTGGAGTAAATCTTTTCTACGCTCTGAGCGATAGGAATGTTGTGGCTCTTTGCATATTCAATAAGGTCTTCACGTGAATGGAAATCCCACATTCTCCAAGGAGCAATAATCTTGATAGCAGGATTGAGAGCCTTGATTGTAGTTTCAAAACGTACCTGGTCATTACCCTTACCAGTACATCCGTGGCAGATATAGAAAGCACCTTCAGCTTCAGCTATTTCAACAAGCTTCTTCGCCATTAAAGGTCTTGCCATAGATGTGCCGAGAAGGTATGCGTTTTCATAGATAGCGCCAGCCTTCAGTACCGGCCAGATGTAGTCTTCTACAAATTCTTTCTGAATGTCAACGATGTAAGATTTGGATGCTCCTGTGTGGTAAGCTTTCTGTTCGATTGCATCGAAATCTTCCTTCTGGCCTGCATTGCAGCATACAGCAATTACTTCGCAGTCGTAAGTTTCTTTAAGCCAGGTTAAAATAATTGATGTGTCCAGTCCGCCTGAATAAGCCAGGACGATTTTCATTTTTGCCATTTTTATTTCCTCCGTCAGGTTTAATATACAATGTGTGCATAAATATTATCGATAATGAATAATAATTATGAACGATGAACACATTATATACCCCTTTGCACAAAAAAACAAGAGGTAAATGGTGAAAATTCACAAAAAATTATATAAAAAACTTGCATTTTTTTGTGAGATTGTTAAAATATTAATATAAACCACAAGGAGGTAGTAAAATGATTAACGTATTTGTAACTTACATTTTAAAAGACAAGGAAACAAGAGATGCTTTTTATGGCGCTATTGTTGAAAACCAGGTAGGCGAAAAGTGCCGCGCAGAAAACGGAAATATCCGTTACAGCTATTACTACCCTGCAGATGATGACAGTAAGTTATTCCTCTTTGAACAGTGGGAATCTGCTGAGGCGCTTCAGGTACATACAACGCAGCCACATTATATTGCACTGGGTAAGATGAAAGAAGAATATGGTGTTTCCGCTGAAATCGTTAAGCAGGAAGTTCCGGCATAATATATCCTCAGCAATCTATGAAGACAAAAATAATAAAGGCAGTATGAGAATTTTTCTCTGCTGCCTTTTTTATGTATATATTATATTACTACACGTAGTGTAAATAAATGGTCCTGTATGGAAAACTGGCAGTTGCCTCCGGCCTTTTCAGTCAGGAAACGTATGCTCTGGGTGCCGTACCCGTGTCCGGCTCTGTCAGAAACAGGCATGCCTCCTATTATGCGTGGCTCATGTTCATAAGGATTTTTTACTGAAAGGAGTATTTTGTCTCCTGAAGATTTAAGCATAAATTTTATAAAACGTCTTTCTTCATCAAGATTTTTAACGGCATTTAGCGCGTTATCCAGGGCGTTGGAAAGAATTGATGAAAAAAGTATTTCGTCTAACTCAAGATCATCCAGTTCAACGGTCGTCTCAAGCTCCACATCCAGTTCTTCGCATTTTGAAACATAGGAAGAAATTATATAATTAATCATTTCACTATTGCAGTAATGCTGGAGAATCGTGGAATCTGTTGTGGTTTTTAAATTTTCTATGATTCTTTTGGATGATTCAATATCGTTTTCACTGAGGGAGAGTGAAAGGATATCCAGGAAATGGCGCATATCATGGCGCATAATCCGGATTTCTTTTTCACTGCGCTTCACCGCATCAACTTCTTTTTTCTGCTGCTCGAGTGCTATGCGGATAATATTTTCTTTCTGAACAGCAATTGCCTTCTGCTCAACTTCTTTATAGTAAATAGTGCAGAAAACGAAGAATACTATGCAGAGGAAAAATGGCATAAATTCTATTGCCACAAGGTTTTCAGCAGGCATAAGCTGTGTGTAAACGCCCATGGAATAATCAAAGATATAATATACCATAGGGACACTGCTGAAAATCAGAACATTTTTAGGCTCTTTTGAAAAGATTTCGGATATATAATGTGCAAACCAACGTATTAATATATAGCCTACAATGAAAAGAGTAATTGTTCTGAGAAGTTTGCTGACAGCATAACTTCCGGTAAGCGCTTCGCATAATATTCCAACCCATTTCGGAAGCTGGCAGCACATGTAAGCTGTACATACTGAAGCGAAAACAGTTACAAGTGGTTTTCTGTAGTAAAAATACAGAACCAGAGCGAGAGGGATGTGGACTATTACAGGATATATCTTCCATACTTCGGATTCCTGCATCAGTATATATGCGAGTAACAGTGCCAGACCACAGCCGGCAAAAATTGCCGCACTGATCAGAACGTTCTTTTTTGAAAACTGTATGTCGGAAAAGGCAAAAGTAAGCAGAATTCCGAACGCCAGAACGCCTGTATAATATATAAAGTAGAGAATTGTATCAATCAACGGTCTTCACCTGCTTTCCCGAATATGACTGAAAAATACGCATCTTCAAATTCTTTGTGGCAACTTCTTGAAATAGGGATGAGGCATCCTGAATGCATCTGAACTTCCTTGGCAGTGTACGCATTAATCATGTTGATATTTACGATATAGCTCCTGTGACATTTGAAAAAGCCTAGTTCCACAGAAAGTTTTTCTTCATAAGTATAAAATGGTTCGGTTGATTCCAGTTTACTGCCATCGTTGAGTACGAAAACAACATGACGCTTCTGAGCCTCTACATATTCTATTTCTGCCAGATTGATTTTGCGGACAGCATGAGGAATCTTTACATTTATATAAGGAAGAATACGGTGAACCTCACCATATAATTCATCCAGACATTGGAAAAGGTTAAATGGGTCGACAGGTTTAAGCAGGTAATTATTTGCCTTTACTGTGTAGGAATCCACTGCAAATTCCGGTGATGACGTAAGGAATACAATCTTTACATTTTTATCATGTCTCCGTATTTCTCTTGCGGTTTCAATACCGTTTACAAAAGGCATCATTACATCGAGGAGAATAATATCAAAGGGAGATTCTGTATGAGCTGTTATCAAAGCATCACCGTTTGAAAAGGATTCAGCAGTAAGGTCGGCGGGTTTTGATGGCCAATGATTCAGTATTGCTTCTATTTGTGATGAAAAAACAGGTTCATCATCGCAGATTGCTATTCTAAACATGTAACCAGCCTCCTTAACTATTTTATATAATTAAGTATAGCACTTTAAAAAACAGGTTTCAATCGTATTGGTTTGCCATTCGTTCTCTGAAATGAGCATTTCGTGCGGTATTAAACTTAATCAGAGGGATATTGTGTATAATGACTGCAAATCAGCAGCTGATAGTAATATAAGAAAATACGTAAGAACTCGCTATAGATAATTGAAAAACCGTCGGGCAAGCGCACATCCCGGCGGTTTTTCAGTTTTTGCTGTATGCCCAGCGAGAGATAAGAACCTGCAGAATTCCGGCAGCAGGAACAGCAAGCAGCATTCCTGCAATTCCCCAGAAATAACCGGAAACGCTTACTGAAAGTAAAACAAAAAGCGGGTGAAGCCCGGTGGTGGACCCGACGATTTTAGGGTAAATATAGTTAGAGTCCAGCTGCTGCACTATAAAAAGAGCTGCGGCGGCTGATATGGCGCGGACAGGGCCTCCGGAAATAAGTGCGGCCAGAAAAGCAGGAACCATGCTTATGAAAGGACCGAAATAGGGAATTATATTCAGAATTCCTGCAAGTATGCCGATAACTACTGCAAAATCCATTCCGATAACAGTGAGTGCAGCCGACGACAGAAAAGCAACAATAATACTGTCCACCAGAGCACCTTTTATAAAAGTCGTGGTTATGCTGTTTATCTGCTCCGTAACTTCCCTTACAACGCCGTGGATACGTTGGGGCAGAACCAACACAAGAAACTTTTCCCAGAGCCGTATAAAAAAATCTTTATCTTTGAGCAGATAAATGGAAGCGACAATACCGATGAAAAAACTGATCAGACCTCCTGTGACGGCTGTTACAGTCTGCATCACCGAGCCTAAAGAAAACCTGTCTGAAAGCCATTCCTGCAGCTTAAGAAGGGCATCCTGAGGCAAATCAGGACTCAGCTGCGGAATATAACCGGAAACAAAGTCTGCCACCGCGGCCATAGCGTCGGCAAAATATTTTCTGATAAGATGGAGCGTTGTATTGATGCCGCCCTGAGGAAGGGCTCCGATGATGAGGATTACAAATCCGCAGAGAATTGCAGTAACTGATAATGCAGACAGTATATAAGTAATCAGTATGGAAAACCCGCGGCTGTGCAATCTTTTTTCAAACCAGCTGACAACCGGATTGAGAAGATATGCTATTATCAGCCCGGTAATAAGAGGCGAAAAAGCTGAGAAAAGAGGCCTGATAAGATTAATCAATGCAGTTGTCAGATCTAAAAATATATTATCCATTTTATTTTTTCTCCTGGATTTAGTATTGTTTAAACGTGCATAAAATATGAAAGAAATTGTTATAAAATTAACTTTGTCATGCAAAATGTTGAAAATGCTGTAATTGTTGAAAACAGACGGTTACAGTGATTTCGATGTACGAAAAAAAGTGCAAAAAAAGTGTATAAAAGTGTTTGACACAAACGGTATGTAGGGTATATTATAAGTAAGGCAAAAAGCCGGATTATGACCACAGAGGCCTATTTTTTTAGAGGCATCTTGTATACATTATACAGTTTCAAACAGTTTACTTTATTTAAACAAATATTCAGGAGGATAACGCTTTATGAGAAAAGAATGGGAAGGTTTTGTCCAGGGTTCATGGACAGAAACCGTGGATGTTGATGAATTTATCAGATTAAACTACAAGCCTTACGACGGAGATGACACTTTCCTCGCAGGCCCTACAGAAAGAACTAAAGAATGTTTTGAAAAAGTTCAGGAATTACTTGTTGCAGAAAGAAAAGCAGGCGGTACTTTAAAGGTTGATTCCAGCAGAATCATGAGAATCAATGCTTTTGGTCCTGGCTATATTGTTCCTGGCAAGGATATTATCGTTGGTCTTCAGACAGACGAACCACTCAAGAGAGGTATCTGCCCGTTCGGCGGCATCAAGATGGTAAGAGAAGAGCTGGCTGAATACGGCGAATCTTTACCTGAAGAAATCGACAGAATTTTTGATTATGTGACTACACACAACGATGGCGTATTCAAAGCTTACTCCAAGGAAATGAAGCAGGTAAGACACCTTGGTTTCATCACTGGTTTACCTGATGCTTACGGCCGCGGAAGAATTATCGGCGACTACAGAAGAGCTGCTCTTTACGGCATCGACTACTTAATCGAAGAAAAGAAGAAAGATCACGAAATGATCGCTTCCAGACATGTTATGAGCGAAGAAAACATCAGAACTGCTGAAGAAGTTTTCAATCAGATTGAAGCTCTTAAGGAAGTTAAAAAGATGGCTCAGCAGTACGGCTATGATATTTCCGGACCTGCAAAGGACGTTAAGGAAGCTATTCAGTGGACTTACTTTGCATACCTTGCTGGTATCAAGGAAGAAAACGGTGCAGCTATGTCCGTGGGCAGAACTTCCACTTTCATCGACATCTATGCTGAAAGAGACCTTGCAAACGGTGTTTATACAGAAGAACAGATTCAGGAATTCATCGACGACTACATCTTAAAGTTAAGAGTAGCAAGACACTTAAGAACTAACGAATATAACGAATTATTCGGCGGAGACCCAATGTGGATTACAGAAGGTATCGGCGGCGTTGGTATGGACGGCAGACATAAAGTTACTAAGAACTCCTACAGATTCTTACAGACACTTTACAACTTAGGTCCTGCTCCAGAAC
>JAFQHT010000036.1 GCA_017397825.1 Bacillota bacterium
CTCCAAAATCAGCCATCTGGACTCAATCGGCAAGATGCTGACGTTTGTAGGTATTGCAAACCTGCTTCTGGGCATTTCAGTAACGCAGAACAGTTTCGGCGAAATAAACCTGCTGTGTGCTACGCTGCTCATGTACGGCCTGGGCCGAATTCATGGTAAGAAAGAGGCGCTGGAGAAGGAGAGAATGGTGCGGGAATAGCAGGAACTGCAGAGCTACGGAACGATGTAGGATGATGTTCACGCAAACAGCATGTCGTATTTTACGAATTCTGTCGATAAATGTTGAAAACCGCATATTCATTCGTACGGTGCATGTTTATACATGGCTTGTAAATTATTGGTACTCTGAAGAACCACTCGAATAGCAGATTTCAGCTGTTTGAGTGGTGTTTATTTATTAAATCAGTCTGTGATGCAGCGGGGTTTACGCGAATTTTATATTCTTAGCTGTTTGGCGTAATTAAAAATACGCGAAAGACTGGTTTTTGATGGTTTGGCGTAATAGGTTTGATACATGAGTGATGAATAATGAGCTGATTTTATGCAGACGAAGAAAAACGACCACTCTGAGTGTGGTTTTTGGCCAGAAGAGTGGTTGCTGTAAAGATAATAACAACTGGCACATATCAACCCTTGTCGGACAGTATCTATAAAAAAGTTCACACATATACCACACAATTATTAGCACTCTATCAAAAAGAGTGCTGATTTTCTCTTTACTTTTTGTTCAAACAGGTATAATATATAAATTGCAAAAAGGAAAACTAATTTTGGATTATAGAGAATTGTATTTTCACAGGAGGGGTTTTACAAAATGAACATCGAAAAATATACACAGAATGCACAGCAGGCAGTAATTGACTGCCAGAACATAGCAATCGCACGCGGCCATCAGATGCTTGATGGAGAACATCTGCACATGGCACTTCTCAGCCAGAAGGACGGGCTGATCCCTAAGCTTCTTAAGTTTATGAACGTGCATCCGGAACAGGTGGAAGCAGATCTTGAAGCAGAGCTGGCGAAACTGCCTAAGGTTTCAGGACAGGCAGCAGACAGCATGTATTCTTCAAGAAGATTTTCCCAGCTTCTTATGAGGGCAGAGCAGATTGCTGAAGAATTCAAGGATGAGTATGTGAGCGTTGAGCACATGTACATGGCACTGCTGGAAGAAAGGGGCACAGCAAGCGCCAAGGTTTTCGGCAAGTACGGTATTACAAAGAACGGTTTCCTGGAGGCTCTTTCCAAGGTAAGGGGCAACCAGAGGGTGACCAGCCAGAATCCGGAGGACAATTACGACGCTCTCAATAAATACGGCCGAGACCTGGTGGAAATGGCCAGAGAAGGCAAACTGGACCCTGTAATTGGCCGCGATGCCGAAATCAGACATGCGGTGCAGATTCTTTCCCGCAGAACAAAGAATAATCCTGTGCTCATCGGCGAGCCGGGTGTTGGTAAGACTGCAGTTGTGGAAGGTCTGGCTCAGAGAATTCTCAACGGCGATGTGCCGGAAGGTCTTAAGGACAAGACAATTTTTGCACTGGATATGGGCGCGCTTATTGCCGGTGCCAAGTTCAGGGGTGAATTTGAGGAGCGTCTCAAGGCGGTTCTCAACGAAGTTGAAAAGTCCGAGGGAAGAATCATTCTTTTCATCGACGAAATACACAATATTGTAGGTGCAGGAAGAACCGAAGGTTCCATGGACGCGGGCAACCTGTTGAAACCTAAACTTGCAAGGGGCGAGCTCCATTGTATCGGCGCCACAACCCTTGACGAATACCGCAAATATATCGAAAAGGACGCTGCACTGGAAAGAAGATTCCAGAAGGTGCTTGTTGATCAGCCGACCGTAGAGGACACAATTTCAATCCTCAGAGGCCTTAAAGAACGCTTTGAGATTCACCACGGCGTGCGTATCACAGACGGCGCACTTATCGCCTGTGCAACGCTTTCTGACCGCTATATCAGCGACAGATTCCTTCCGGACAAGGCCATCGACCTGATGGACGAAGCGGCAGCACGTATAAGAACTGAAATCGACAGCATGCCTGCAGAGCTTGACGAAATATCTCGTAAGATTATGCAGCTTGAAATTGAAAAGCAGGCTCTCGGCAAGGAAACTGACAAAGCATCCGCAGCCCGCCTTGCTACTCTCGAAAAAGAGCTGGCCGCACTCAAGGAAGAAGACAAGTCCATGCGCGCCCAGTGGGAAAACGAAAAGAAGGCAATCAGCGAAGTAAAGGAAATAAAGCAGCAGATTGAGGATGTAAAACACCAGATTGAGCAGGCAGAGCGCAGCTACGACCTGGAAAAACTTGCCCAGCTCAAGTATGGTACTTTACCGGAACTTGAAAAGAAACTGGCAGCAGGCAAGGAAGCGGCAGAAGCGGCCAAGGAGAGCGAAACACGCCTCCTGAAGGAAGAAGTAACAGAAGAAGAAATTGCAGAAGTTATCTCAGGATGGACAGGTATTCCTGTGGCGAAACTTGTCGAAACCGAACGCGAAAAACTGCTCAGATTGCCGGAAATTCTCCACAAGAGGGTAATCGGTCAGGAAGAGGGCGTTCAGGCGGTCTCAGAGGCAATTCTGAGGGCCAGAGCAGGTCTCAAGGATGAGAACAGACCGATAGGTTCATTTATTTTCCTCGGCCCGACAGGTGTTGGTAAGACTGAGCTTGCCAAGGCTCTTTCGGAGGCACTTTTCGACACCGAAAAGAATATGATCAGAATCGACATGTCCGAGTACATGGAAAAGCACTCAGTTTCCAGACTGGTTGGTGCGCCTCCGGGATATGTGGGTTACGATGAAGGCGGCCAGCTGACAGAGGCTGTACGCCGCAAACCTTACAGCGTGGTGCTTTTTGACGAAATTGAAAAGGCACATCCTGATGTTTTCAACATTCTGCTCCAGCTTCTTGACGACGGCAGACTGACAGACAATCAGGGCAGAACCGTTGATTTCAAGAACACTATCATCATAATGACGTCCAACATCGGAAGCAGCCAGCTTATCGACAATATGACTGAAGACGGAACAATTCCTGAGGATGTGAAGGAAAATGTCAGCGGCCAGTTGAAAAACTACTTCAGACCTGAATTCCTCAACCGTATCGACGACATCGTTGTATTCAGCGCTCTGACAATCGCACAGGTAAGCAGAATTATAGAACTCAGCCTGATATCACTTTCCAGAAGACTTGAAGAAAGAGATATGCACCTGATTCTGACAAGGGAAGCAAAAGAATTCATTGCCCGCGAAGCATATGATCCTCAGTACGGTGCAAGACCGGTTAAACGTTACCTGCAGAAGCATGTGGAAACCCAGATTGCTTCCATGATTATCAGGGGAGATATAGTGGACGGTGATATTGTGACAATTGATTCTGACGGTGAAGAATTATTTTTCAGTTACTAGTTGTTAAAAACGACCGGAAACATTGATTTTCAGCCAATAATATGATAAAATATCCTTTTAATGAGGCGTTTTTATACGCTGTTAGGAGGATATTTTTTTATGGGAATTTTTGAAATAATTATGATTGGCGTGGGGCTTTCCATGGATGCCTTTGCAGCTGCAATATGTAAAGGTCTTAATATGCGCAGGCTCAGCGGCAGAAACATGATTATTATCGGCCTGTTTTTCGGCGGTTTTCAGGCAGGTATGCCGCTGCTGGGATGGGCACTGGGGAAAAATTTTGAAGAATACATAGTAAGTGTTGACCACTGGATTGCTTTTGCACTGCTTGGTTTTATAGGCGGCAAGATGATCTGGGATGTTATAAAAGGTGATGACGATATCGGCTGCTGCGGCTGCGAGGAAAAGCTGGACATTAAGGAAGTTTTCACACTGGCAGTGGCAACGAGCATTGATGCTCTGGCAGTGGGCATTTCATTTGCTTTTCTGCGCGTAAATATCGGGCTGGCAGTCAGTGCAATCGGTATTACAACATTCACACTTTCTGCGCTGGGCGTTGCCATCGGCCACAAATTCGGTGCGAAATATGAAAAAAAAGCCACCCTTGCAGGCGGCATAATTTTAATATTTATTGGTACTAAGATTCTTCTGGAACATCTGGGAATCATCGGATAGCTACTTGCGGCGCATCATTGATCTGAACGCGTGAATCTGAGCTGCTTCAGCACCTTGTTCAGGCTTGCGTGCACGGAAAGCATCAAAAATCGCTCTGTGTTCCTCAAGTACGGTAGGCAGATAGTTGAGAGGATATTTAATATCCAGATTGGCGTAGCGGATGATGAAATCATATTTGAGAAGTGCGGCTTCCATTTCTGCATTGTGGCATGCATTATAAATAATAGCCTCGAAGCCACGGTTGATTTTCTGCATTTTTTCCATATCTTCGGTAGCAGTGTAGAACTCCATGAAAGAAAATGTTTCTTCCAGCATGGAATATTCTTCTTCAGTGATACGTTCAATTGCCCATTTGACGCACTGAGGGTAGAGGAGGGTTTTCATATAGAAGATGTCATCCACATCACGTTCTGTGATACCAACTACGAATGCTCCGCGGTTTGGTACCAGCTCAATAAGACCTCCGGCAGCCAGCCTGCTGAGGATTTCACGTACGGGAGTGCGGCTCATGCTGAACTTTTCGCAAAGGTCCTGTTCCACAATTCTCTGACCGGGCCGCAGATTGCCGGTGAGGATATCAATAGCAATATATTCCTCGGCCTTTTTTGAAGGAGACTTGGTGTCTTCATATTCGTTATTTAAAAAGTCCAGACTGAGCATAGCGGAAAACTCCTTTACACATAGATTGTATACAATTTTAACATTTATCATAGAAAAAATCAAGAAAGAGGTAATATTTTGGTTAAAACAGAAGACATCAAAACCATACTTGATATATTGGAAAATACCTATCCGGAGGCAGAATGTGCCCTCGATCACATCAACGTTTTTCAGCTGATTGTGGCGGTGGCATTATCTGCACAGACTACGGACAAGTCAGTTAATCTGGTAACACCGGCTTTGTTCGAAAGGTATCCTGATGCCTATGCGCTGGCGGCGGCTGAACCTGATGAGGTTGCTGAATATATTAAGCGTATCGGTATGTATAAGACAAAGGCGAAGAACATCGTGGGAATGGCACAGAAGCTTGTGGCAGAGCACGGCGGACAGGTTCCTGAGGATTATGACAGCCTGGTAGCACTTCCGGGGGTTGGACGTAAAACTGCAAACGTAGTGCTTTCAGTAGGCTTCGGCCATCAGAGAATTGCAGTGGATACCCATGTTTTCCGCGTGGCTAACCGCATCGGACTGGTAAAAGAAAAGGATGTACTGAAGACCGAACTTTCACTCATGGAAAGAGTTCCTGAAGAACGCTGGTCAAGAACTCACCACAGCCTGATTTTTCACGGACGTCAGTGCTGCGACGCACGAAAACCTAAATGTGACGAATGTCCTGTAAACACACTTTGCGAATACATACATGGAGAAGACTAGATGCAGCAATTAAATAAAACACCTTTTGATATATTTAAGAACGCTCTGCTGGCGGCTACAGGACTGTTTACCTTCGGCTTCGGCGTTTACCTGACTATACAGGCCAATATCGGCGTAGCACCTTGGGATACACTGACACTGGGGCTGGCACAGACCATCGGAACATTGTATGGTAATGTTTCAGTAGTTATGGCTTTCTGTATTCTCGGAATAGACCTGCTTATGGGCGAAAAAATCGGTATAGGCTCTCTGCTGGATGCGGTGATTGTAGGCAAAACAGTAGACTTTTTTAACTGGCTGGGCCTCATCAGACCGCTGGAAAACATGTGGGCCGGCATTGTACTTCTGATGATTGGTTTCCTTATTATGGGCTTTTCACAGTATCTGTACATGAAAGCAGGTCTGTGCTGCGGACCTAAAGACTCACTTATGGTTGGTATCAGCAGAAGAATTAGTAAGCTGCCTATAGGAGCCGTGAATATAATGATTACAATAGTGATTTTCGTTATAGGCTGGAGACTGGGAGGCCCTGTGGGAATAGGTACACTTATTGGTACTGTTGCCATGGGAGGAATGATGCAGCTGGCATTTAATATAGTAAAATTCGAACCTAAGGATGTGGTTCATCAGAATATTTTTGAAAGTATAAAGGTGCTGACCGGTAGAGTTGCCGGAGAACAGCAGGAAGGAGAATAATATGATCAGATTTGAAGAAGTTGAAACTAAAATGCTGCACGAATTCAGAGGAGGCACAGGCGTTGCCCAGATGAAAATGGTTGTGGATGATAACAATAAAATCATCTGTGGCAGACTTGAAAAGGGATGCTCTATCGGAGAACATGCTCATGAAGTTGACAGCGAAATTATTTATGTTATCTCAGGCGAAGCAAAGTTTACGCTGGATGGAGAAACAGAAATCTGCGGTCCCGGACAGGTTCATTATTGTCCGCAGGGAAGCAGTCATTCAACCGCAAACAACGGTGAAGAAGATCTGGTGTTCTTTGCAGTAGTACCGGTACATACAAAATAAGGAGATTTTGATTTATGATTTTTAAAAACATTCTTGAAGCAGTAGGAAATACACCGATGGTTCAGCTGAACCACATGACAGAACCTGAAGATGCCAGACTCCTGGTAAAGGTAGAGGGATTAAATGTAGGCGGTTCCATCAAGACTAGAACTGCACTCAATATGATTGAAGACGCAGAAGCAAGAGGATGGCTCAAGCCAGATTCAATTCTTGTTGAACCTACAAGCGGCAATCAGGGTATAGGTCTTGCTCTCGTAGGGGCAGTAAAGGGATATAAGACCGTTATTATAATGCCAGACTCAGTAAGCTATGAACGTAAACTTCTGGTTGAACAGTATGGTGCAGAAGTAATTCTGATTCACGATGCAGGAAATATCGGTGACTGTATTGAAGCATGCGTACAGAAGGCAGCAGAAATGGCTGCTTACGATCCTAAAGTTTTCGTACCTCAGCAGTTTGAAAACCAGGCAAATCCAATGGTTCACAGAAATCATACAGGTAAGGAAATCCTTGCACAGGTTGACGGACCAATCGATGGTTTTGTATCCGGTGTAGGAACAGGTGGTACAATCACAGGTATCGGTGAAACTCTCAAGGCAGAAAATCCTGATATGGAAATATGGGTAGTTGAACCTGAACATGCAGCAATCTTAAGCGGCGGTTCTATCGGAACTCATGTACAGATGGGTATCGGTGACGGACTGATCCCTGGGGTTCTTAATCAACAGATTTATGACAGTGTGTATATTGTTGATGATGCAACTGCTCTTCAGACTGCCAAGGATATCGCTCTTAAGGAAGGTATTCTCTGCGGTATTTCCAGCGGTACCAATGTGGCAGCAGCAATCGCTCTCGCGAAGAAGCTCGGAAAGGGCAAGACGGTAGTGACAGTTCTTCCTGACACTGGTGAACGTTATTTCTCAACACCACTTTTCGAAAGAGGTTAACTGCAGCTGGCTATAAACATAGTGGAGAGAAAACAGTGAAGAAAAAAACAAGAATAATTGTATTATTAATCAGTGTGATTGCCTTTTTATTAGGGGTTGCATTTACGGCATTGTTCATGTCACCTGCAGTTTCGCTTGATTTTCATACTTTTTCAGACAATGCTGTTTCGTACATATCATTCATAATTTCATTCATTGCATTTGTTTTTTCGATGATTACCTATTTTTCAATCGACTCTGTGAACAGTATAACTGCCATGGATGGAAATGTGCTTGAAAACGAAAACTATTCTATTGCATATGAAGAAGTTGTTGATTCTTTCAGAGAATGCAAAGAAAAAGAAACTTTTACGGAAGAACTGCTGCAGTGTGTAGCACCTCAGAAACAGACGATTTCATGTATGGAATATGCTGACGAGCTGCAGAAAATAATTGATTATATCATCTGGTTCGCATATGTGGATCTTGGTAATGAGGCTGTAAGCAAAAGATGCGGAGAACTGGTTGATGTTATCAAAAAGGAACAGCAGCGATACAGCAAACTGAGTAACGGTATAAACTATATGCTCAATGAAAATGTCAAGTTGATTGAGTATGTTCTGCTCTATCAGAAAATAAGAAATTCCAGGACTGAAGGTGTTTTCTCAAAACTGGAAAACATCAGAGGAGACATGTTAAGAAACCCGGTTTCAAAGATTGTTTACTTTGATTATCTGGGACTTGATTACCGCAGAAAAGCTGCAGCTGTGCTTGATGGTACAGTAAAAGAGACAATGAAAAAAGCGGGTCTCAATGAAGGAAGAGAGTTTCAGACTGATTACATGAAAACTGTGCAAGCACTCACTTTAAGGGATGAGCAGCGTGAGCAGTTTGATTGTCTCAGCAGCCGTGCACTGGACTGTTTCATTAAAGCAGAGGAATATGCAGCAGATAATGTACTCTGGAACGGGTACATACAGTACAACAAGCTCCGTGTGGATATAATGCGGTATCTTGTTTTTAAAGAAAAGACAAGAGAAGAACTGATAGCTGACATTGACAATACTATTAAAGCCAGAAAAAATGTTCAGTTCCTTATGAACAGAGGAGGTTCTTACCTTGATAAGATGTTTGAAGATGAAACAGGAAGAGTATTGGAGCTGAAAGAAAATTTCATGAATTGCTGAAAAATGTATACTGATATGTGATGTAAAAATGTCAGTTCGTTGACAAAAAAACAGTTTTGGGATATACTTTTTTAATGTATTAAATAGAATGGAGTATTAATTATGGATCATGCAACTAGTTGGGATTTTACATTAGCAAATTATGATGCAGTATGGTTATTCATGGTACAGCTGGGGCTTCTGCTTCTGTTTTTAATGGCTGGAAATATTCTGCGCCGTACTATTCCGTTATTCAGAAAATGCCTGATTCCTTCAGCACTTCTGGGTGGTGCTTTATTACTTGTGGTTAATATTATAGGCAAACAGTTTGGGTTTGTTCTTGTGGACAATCACCTCATGCAGGTTATTACTTATCATTGTCTGGCAATCGGGTTTGCCTCAATGTCTCTGAAAACTGAAAAAAGTAACCATAAGACTAATCGTATTCAGGTAGTTGAATTCGGAGCTCTGCAGGGTGGTGCATATATGCTGCAGGCATTTATCGGGCTTGGAATCACGTTGATTTTATTCATGATTACACGTAATGGTGAAAATATTATTTCTTATATCTGCGGCCTGATTTTACCTCTGGCTTATGGTCAGGGACCTGGTAATGCATTGACATGGGATATTAATTTTACAAATATTCCTGCAGCCATGTTTGCCGGCAATGGAAGCTTTGGCTTATCACTCGCTTCCATCGGTTTCGTGGTGGCATCAGTATTCGGTGTACTTTATATCAATATATATAAGAGAAAAGGTACTCTGTTTGTACGTAAGGGAAGTATCTTTAATCAGCCGGCGGATTGGTCAGATTCTGATGTTGAAGAAATCCCTGATAATGAATCTGTAGATAAATTTACTATCCAGGTGGGGTTTGTGGCTATGGCATATGCACTTTCATATGGTTTCATGTGCCTTCTGGGAGCACTTTCAGACTTTACAAACAGCATCGCATGGGGATTCAACTTCCTCTGGGCATCTCTTGCAGCTATGCTGATCAGATTTATTGTAAAGCAGCTCCGTAAACATAATCTCATGCATCGTGAGTACATAAATAATTATCAGATGGACCGTATTTCAGGTTTCTCTTTCGACCTGATGATTGTTGCCGGTGTAGCAGCTATTGAGATTAATGATATTAAGAATTATATTCTTCCGATTGTGGTACTCAGTATTGTTGGTAGTGTAATTACATTCTTCTATATCCGTATGGTTGCAAAGGAATGTTTCAAAGGTTTTGAACATGAGTTTTTCCTTATGAGCTTCGGTACTATGACAGGAACTGCTTCCAACGGTATGATTCTTATGAAAGAAATTGACCCGGGCCTGAAAACTCCTACTTCCAGCCTGTACATTCTTTCAAACTTTCCTGCTATGATAATGATAGCGCCACTGCTGCTGTTACTGGCTTTTGCGGGAAAATCACCGACAAACGCAGTGATTGCGTGGGCTATATTCTTTGTATTATGGCTGGTGTACACCGTATTCCTGTTCCGCAGAAAGATTTTCAAGAAGAAATATGCAGGTGTCACTGTACCAGTCTGGAAGGAAGAAGAGGAATAAATTTTGATATTATGACAACCAGACTCCTTGGTCTGGTTGTTTTTTCCTGAGATAATATGATACAAAGAGGTAAATACATGATAAAAGTAATGATGGTCTGCCACGGCATGATATGAACACACCCTCGAAAAACCCAGTAAAATCAAGGAAAATCGACACTCGAACACCCTCAAGTACGCCATTTTGTACGCCAAATTTTTTGAAAATCCCTGATGTGACAGTACTGTTTTGAACGTGAAAAATCCCAAAAATCGCCGTGAAAATCATAAAATCACGGAGGATTTACACATGAGTAAACAGAAGAATAATGATGTTATCAGAGAAAATGAGCTTGGATATTTACAGACAGGGGATTACTTTATCCCAGATCTGAAGCTTCCAAAGGAGAATCGTTCTATCGGCAAATATGGCCGTATACATCGTGATTATTTGCAGGAACATAATCCTATAAGGTTCGATGTTTTGGTGCTGGAAGGAAAACTCTGGACTTATCTTGCAGACCTTAACGAACAGGCACAGGATAGACTACAGCTGATTATCAGGCAGATGCAGGAAGCAGAGTCTGTGAACGATGAACTGAAAGAAGATAATCAGATGGCTTGGGTACAGGCAATGAACAGTATTCACAACCGTGCCGAAGAAATCGTCCTTCACGAATTGGTATACGGGGAGGATGCGTAATGAGAATACTTGAAGAATTTTGGTATGGCAATATTGAACCGATGGAATATGGTTCATTTTCCAATGAGGAGTACAAAGAATTACTTCGACTGATAACTAAAAATGAAGAAAAACTTCAAGCAACATTTTCAGACGAACAGAAAGAACTGTTCTCCAAATACACAGATTGTGTCCAGGAGTTTCAGACTATATCAGAGTGCTTACTGTTCCAGAACAGCTTCCGTCTGGGAGCGAAAATAATGCTGGAAGTCATGGAAGAATAATTACATAAAATAAAAGACTGGATATTGCCTTGAAAGAGGTGGTATCCAGTTTTTATTTTAGACGAAAATAAAACATACCGGAATCGGCAAAAACAAAAGAAAATAGAGCTGATAAATGTTTGATATTTTGCCGATAATGTGATATACTATATCATAGTAAAGTGTAAATTTAGATTTGATTTATAACGGAGGAGAGCAGATGCGATACCTTTCAGTTACTGAAATAGCTAAAAAGTGGAATGTTTCGGAACGCAGCGTTAGAAATTACTGCGCCCAAGGACGTGTGCACGGTGCATTTCTTACCGGAAAGACTTGGAATATTCCTGAAAATGCAGAAAAGCCGGAGCGTTCCAACAAGAAGAAAGAGCAACCAGTTACATTGCTGGATATTCTGCAGGAGCAGAAAGCAAGTAAGTATTCCGGCGGCATTTACCATAAGACACAGATTGATTTGACATACAACTCCAACCACATCGAAGGCAGCCGCCTGACACATGATCAGACAAGATATATCTTTGAAACCAACACCATTGGTGTAGAAAATGAAGTGCTGAATGTAGACGATGTGATTGAAACAGCAAATCATTTCCGTTGCATTGATATGATTATAGATAA
>JAFQHT010000037.1 GCA_017397825.1 Bacillota bacterium
GATGCTACCGAAGAAATGATTGAACTGATCGGCGGACACAAAGTCCTGGAAGCTGTAAAGCTGGTTACCAAGGAGCCAGGATACAGAATGTGGAACTATATCCACCGTATTAAAGCAAATCCGATTGCCTTTGCGGTAAAGGGGGCAGACCGTCTGCATAATCTGCAGTGTGCGTTGATTGCGCCGGATGATTTTAAACGCAGATATATCAAAGAAACCGAAGAATGGTATATGGACTTTTCAAAGGAAATTCCTGAAGCGCTGGAAGTGCTCAAAGCCAGCTTGGAAGAAAAATAATTTTCGTAAAGGAGAGGTGTTCGCAGGAATACCTCTTTTTCTGTGCTTTATTTCGTATGGTGAAATAAAATTTTGAAATACGAACAAAAATATGTTGACATGGGCGTTGAGAAAGAGTATATTTTATTCATAAATAAACGAAAAAATATTTCGTATAATGAAATATTGAATAAAAAGGGAGGCAGAATACTATGAAAATTGCAGTGTTAGGTTCCGGTAACGGAGGTCATGCTGTTGCTTTTGAATGTGCGAAGGCAGGGCATGATGTTTATATGTTTGATTTTCCGCAGTTCAGCAAAGCGGTAGATGCTATTCAGGCAGCAGGCGGAATTTACTCAGAAGGACGTATGGAAGGCTTCCAGAAGGTAGCATACGCTGGAACTGACATCGCTGAAGTACTTAAAGGTGCAGAAATGATTTTTGCAGTAGGTCCTTCCTACAGTACAGAACCTTTTGCCCAGGCCTGTGCTCCTTATGTTGAGGACGGTCAGACTTACATAATTATGCCAAGTTCATGTATGGGTGCGCTTACATTCAAAAATGCTCTTGGTGTGGATGTAAAGGACACACGTATTACAGTTGCAGAAACAAACACTCTGCCGTATGCAGTACGTATCATCGAACCTTCAAAGATTGAAGTTTTCAACAGACTGCCGGCTGCTTACTCAATTGCAACTATGCCGCGTGAAAAGGGCGACGAAGTGTACGCAGTGGTAAAAGAAATCTTCGAAGGAATCGAAAAGGCTGAAAGTATCCTTCAGACAACACTTTCCAACTCCAACCCGATCATTCATCCTGTAGTTTCCTTACTTAATGCAGGTCTGATTGAAAGAACCAAAGGCGACTTTGAATTTTATCACGAAGGTATTACTCCTGCAGTAGGTAACCTGATGGAAGCAATCGACAATGAACGTATTGCAATCGGTGCAGGTTTGGGACTTGAAATTGAACGCAGCACAATCAAGGGTTACAGACAGGGATACTTCGATAAGATTACTGATGATTACTGTGATGCATACAGCACAGCACCAGGATTTGCAGGAATCAAGGCCCAGTCACAGCTGGATCACCGTTATTTCAACGAGGATCTTGGATACACAACAATCCTTCTCGTTGACATTGCAGACAGAATCGGCGTAGAAGTTCCTGCAATGAAGGCATTGATTACACTTATCTCTGTAATAATGAAGCGCGATTACATGGCAAATCCGCCAAGAACCCTTGAGACATTAGGCCTTGGTGACTTCACAAAAGAAGACTTACTTAAGTTCTAAACATACCCGGGCGTTTCTGCGTTTATGGATTGGTGGTGCGGTTTGCGCCCGGATATGATTCGTTTTAATTTTTATATTTAAGAAAGGAGAACAAAAATGGATAAGAAGAAAAAATGGAAAATGCCGCATACCTATGCAATTATCGTAGTACTTATCATCATCTGTACAATTCTGACTTACATCGTGCCAGCAGGTACATATGACAGAGTTGTAAATGACGAAGGCAGAACAGTAGTAGTTCCTGGTTCCTTCCACTACGTAGACAAAACTCCTGTTGGACCATTCCAGATGGTACAGGCAATTCCAACAGGTATGGGCGAAGTAGCCTGGATTGTATTCCTTGTATTCATCATCGGCGGTGCATTCGGTATTATCAATGCAACAGGTGCCGTTGAAGCGGGTCTTGGTGCAGCAATCAAGAA
>JAFQHT010000003.1 GCA_017397825.1 Bacillota bacterium
CTTACTCAGGCTCAGTTCGAAGAAACTTTCGGCAAGTCCAAGCACACTTTCACTGACATTGACTATGTAAACTACTACAAGGGCATCATCGAAGAAGAAGGCGCAGAAGCTGAAATCATCTTCGCAAACAACCCTCGTGAAATCGTAAAATATACAGACAAGGTTATCTGCGCAGATATCCACACCCGTAAGAGAACCAAGAGACTCATCCAGCAGGCCGGCGGCACTGTAGTTCTCGGAATGGATGACCTTCTCACAGCACCTGTAAACGGTTCAGGTTACAATCCTGAATACGGTATTCTCGGTTCCAACAAGGCAACTGAAGAAACAATCAAACTTTTCCCTATCAACTGCCAGGAATTCGTAGATGTAGTTCAGGCTGATATCAAGGAAAGAACAGGCAAAGTTGTGGAAGTTATGGTTTACGGTGACGGCGCATTCAAGGACCCAGTGGGCAAAATCTGGGAACTTGCAGACCCTGTTGTTTCCCCTGGCTACACAAGCGGTCTTGTGGGACAGCCTAACGAACTTAAGTTAAAATACCTTGCTGACAATGATTTCGCAGACCTCCGCGGTGATGAACTGAAGGCAGCAATCAGCGCAGCAATCAAGGAAAAGGACGACAACCTTGTGGGACAGATGGCAACAGAAGGAACTACTCCAAGAAGACTGACAGACCTTCTGGGTTCCCTCTGCGACCTGACTTCCGGTTCCGGAGACAAGGGTACACCTTTCATCTACATTCAGGGTTACTTCGATAACTACACTGACTAATTTAACATGCAAAATATTCTGCCGGCCATCGTGCCGGCAGTTTTTCTAATAATTATAATTGACAGACAGGAGACAGGAGGCAGACATGATCAGAATACCAAGCACATTTAAAACAGACGTTATGTCCAAAGACAATAAGCCGGCAGTATACTGTAAATCCGGAGACACAGTAGTTTTCGAAACGCTGGACTGCTTTGACGGAGCAGTAAGCCCTGACGGACATTATGATAAAGAAGGCTGCTATCTGGCAAACCCTGTAACAGGTCCTCTCTATGTGGAAGGAGCTGAACCGGGAGATGCGCTGGAGGTAGAAATCCTTTCTATAAAGACCCGGGGCTGGGGCGCAATGGGCACAGGCTATGGCGAATTTGCATTTAAAAACTATAACGAAAAGAACAGAATGTGTGTGTTTGACTATTCCGACGGTTTTGTTAAGCTGGGAGGACATAAGATTCCTGTGGAACCGATGATCGGCGTAATCGGTGTGGCACCTGCAGGGGAAGGAATTCCGACCACTACTCCGGACTGTCACGGCAGCAACATGGACTGCAACCGCATCATTGAGGGTGCAAAGATTCTGTTCCCTGTACAGGTTGAAGGCGGCCTTCTGGCAATGGGCGACATGCATGCGCTCATGGGCGACGGGGAAGTTTTCAGCTACGGCCTTGAAACCGGCGGTGAAGCAGAAGTGAAGGTAAACGTGGTAAAGAATACGGGACTCCTGCAGCCTACAATTTATCAGGGCGGAAAAGTTATGACAGTTGCATCAGCGCTTACATACGAAGATGCTATCAGACTGGCGCTTGAAGCAATGTACGAGCTTCTTAAAGCCCACGGCTGGGAAAAGACAGAAGCCGGCCTTCTCATGAGTATGAAGTGCAACCTGGCAATCTGCCAGATTGTAGACCCGCAGGTGACTGTGAGAGCAGAGCTCGGGGAAGAATTCTTTAAATAAAGTAACGAAAACGGGCCTGCAGGCCCGTTTTTTTATGCGCATAAACCTGTGCAACCATCAGTTGCTAAAAGTGCTAACGCCGATTGGTAGACTTTTTTGCGATGAATTGCTATAATGACCATAAACCAAGAGAAACAGATTCGTTCAAAAGGAGGTTTACATAGATGACTTTAGGTGAAAGGATAATGACTTTGCGTACAGAGAGGCAGATGTCCCAGAGCGATCTGGCAGAGGCTCTGGATGTATCGCGCCAGTCTATTTCCAAGTGGGAGACCGACACCTCGGTGCCCGAACTTGAGAAGCTGGTCATGCTCTGCGACATTTTCGGAGTATCCATGGATATGCTGGTGAGGGGCGTCGGCGAAAAGGAGTCGGAAGAACCCTGCGAAGCTCCGAAGGCATATGCGGTAAGGCCTGAAACCGAACCAGCACCGTCACGCGAGGTAGTCCACGTAGTAAAATTCGAGACCCGCAAAATTGCAGGAATACTGTTATTCATATGTGCCATAGTGTGCGCACTGACAGGGGCTTTTTTAGGAGACCCTATGGCAGGAATTATTATGGCATCTCCATTCATCATATGCGGCATCATATGTTTTGTCTGCAGCAAAAGAGCCGGTCTCTGGTGCGCATGGACAGTTTATCTTCTGGCACAGATATTCCTCAGAATGGCCACAGGGGTAAATATTTACTATCTGACAGCTTTTATTAAAGGAGACATGAGTCTGACGGTTCATGCAATAATTGCTTTTGCGGAATTGGTGCTTACGCTGCTGATTGTGTTTTTCACAGTGTGGAGCTTCAGAAAAGAACAGTTTACAATTACTTCATCGGGAGAAAAAATACTTCTAGCAGGCTGGATAGCGTTGGTTATAGCACGGGTTGCCCTGAGATTTGTATCACCGATGGTAATAGGTATAGAATATTACATGGTTTTTACTATAACAAAAGACTGGATTCTTTATATCGCCCTGAACATCCTTGCGGTATTTACTTACCACTGGTGGAAAGGCCGCAGGGAAGCCACAAAGTTATAGGCCGCTTTAACTGAAAATATAAAAAAACAAAGGCCCCGCATCAGCGAGGCCTTTAATAATTTTATTGGGTTTTATTTGCTCAGATATTCGTCAATACCCTTGGCAGCCTTCTTACCAGCTCCCATAGCCTTGATTACTGTAGCTGCGCCTGTTACAGCATCGCCGCCTGCAAAGATACCAGGACGGTTTGTAGCAGCTTCATCATCAGTGCCGATACCACCCTTCTTGTTTGCTTCAAGATTTTCGGTAGTGTCGAGGATGAGAGTGTTAAGTTTAGTACCGATGGACATGATTACCATGTCTACAGGGATTATATGGTTGGAACCTTCAACTACAACAGGTTTTCTTCTGCCGGAAGCATCTGGTTCACCCAGTTCCATAGTTACGCATTCAATACCTGTTACGATACCTTCTTCGTTACCCTTGATTTCAACTGGGTTTGTGAGAAGTTTGAAGATAATACCTTCTTCCTTAGCGTGGTGAACTTCTTCAGCTCTTGCAGGAAGTTCGTCCATACTACGACGGTAGATGATATATACTTCGCTTGCACCCATACGCTTAGCACAACGAGCAGCGTCCATAGCAACATTACCGCCGCCTACGATAGCAATCTTGTCTGCGTGCATGATAGGTGTGTCGTATTCAGGAAGGTAAGCCTTCATCAGGTTGATACGAGTCAGATATTCGTTGGCGGAGCAAACACCGATAAGGTTCTCGCCAGGAATATTCATGAAGGAAGGAAGACCTGCACCAGTACCGATAAATACTGATTCGAAGCCTTCATCCATAAGTTCGTCAACTGTGATAGCGCGGCCAACTACTGCGTTTGTAACGAATTTTACGCCCTTAGCTTCCAGTTTAGCTACTTCTGCAGCTACGATTTCCTTAGGAAGACGGAACTGAGGGATACCATAAACAAGTACGCCGCCTGTCTTATGGAGCGCTTCGAAAACTGTTACTTCGTAGCCCTTGTTGATAAGGTCGCCTGCGCATGCAAGGCCTGCAGGACCTGCACCGATTACAGCAACTTTGTGGCCATTGCCTTCTACAGGCTGGATTTCAACGTCGCCGTAGTTTGCAGCATGCCAGTCAGCAACGAATCTTTCGAGACGGCCGATACCTACTGCTTCGCCCTTCTTAGCGTGAACGCAGTTGCCTTCGCACTGGTTTTCCTGTGGACATACACGGCCGCAGATTGCCGGCAGTGAGCTGTCTTCGGAAATAATCTGGTAAGCTGCTTCAAAGTCGCCTTCAGCAACTTTTGCAATGAAATCAGGAATCTTGATCATTACAGGGCAGCCTGTAGTACAAGGTTTTTTACGGCACTTGAGGCATCTCATAGCCTCTCTGATAGCCATTTCTTCTGTGTAGCCTGTACATACTTCTAAAAAGTTTTTATTTCTAACGTCAGGAGCCTGTTCAGGCATTGGGTTCTTTTCTCTTACTAAATTAATCATGGTAACGAACACCTCCTGTCAGTCTGCATACGTGAGCTCTGTCTTCTGCTTCCTGGTCTTTGTAGTAGTTGGAACGCTTGATAAGGTCATCCCAGTCTACTAAAGCACCATCGAATTCAGGACCGTCTACACATACGAATTTATCTTCGCCGCCGATCTTACATCTGCAGCCGCCGCACATGCCTGTGCCGTCGATCATGTAAGCTGTTAATGATGCAACGGAAGGGATGTTGTTTTCTGCAGCAATCTGGCACACGAATTTCATCATCATAGGAGGACCTACCGCGATAATCTGATCATAAGTATTTCCTTCAGCGATGAGCTGTTTTAACTTGTCAGTTGTGAAAGCCTTTTCTCCGTAGGAACCGTCGTCAGTTACAACGTAAAGTCTGTCAACCCCTGCTCTGAATTCGTCTTCAAGGATTACCAGGTCTTTAGTCTTGAAACCTTCGATCATGTCAACTTCGATACCGGCTTTTTTCATGCCTGTAGCAAGTGGGTAAGCCAGGGCGTTACCTGTACCGCCGCCTACTACGCAGACTTTCTTAAGGCCTTCCATATGAGTTGGCTTGCCGAGAGGGCCAACGATGTCAGCAAAGCAGTCACCTACTTCAAGCTGGTCCATAAGCATTGTAGTTCTGCCGATAGCAGCATAAATCAGGTCGATTGTGCCGTCTTCTTCGTTGTGGCCTGCCATGGTGAGAGGAATTCTTTCACCATATTCGTCTGTACGAAGGATGATGAACTGACCAGGTCTTGCTTTTCTTGCTACCAGAGGAGCATAGATTTTAAGCCATACCATGTTATGGTTAAGTCTTCTTTTATAAGTTACTTCAAACATTTTCATGATTCTTCCATCCTCCTTTCCTAGTTATCAAAGCTTTTTTTACGGTTAATGAGAGTTTCGTATCTTTCATTAGCCATTTCTTCAGCCTTAGTGAACAGTTCTTCAGCTCTTTCAGGGAAGTTGAGCTTCAGTGAGTTGTAACGAACTTCGCCCATGATGAAGTCTCTGTAGCTTTCTGATGGAGCAGCACTGTCGATGGAAAGCGGATTCTTGCCTTCTGCAGCCAGTGCAGGGTTGTATCTGAGCAGGTTCCAGTAGCCGGAACGTACAGCGTTCTTCATTTCAAGCATTGCCTTGTTCATGCCGGCCTTAACACCGTGGTTGATACAAGGAGCGTATGCGATGATGAGGGATGGTCCGTCGTAGGCTTCCGCTTCTCTGATTGCCTTCAGAGTCTGCTCAGGGTTAGCACCCATAGCAATCTGTGCTACATATACATAGCCGTAAGCCATTGCAATCTGTGCAAGGTCTTTTTTCTTTACAGCCTTACCGGAAGCAGCGAACTTAGCTACTGCACCGATAGGAGTTGCCTTGGAGGACTGACCGCCTGTGTTGGAGTAAACTTCTGTGTCGAATACCAGTACGTTTACGTTTTCGCCGGAAGCAAGAACGTGGTCGAGACCGCCGTAACCGATATCGTATGCCCAGCCGTCACCGCCGAAAATCCACATGGATGGCTTGATGAGCATGTCTTTGTTTGCTACAACGTAAGCAGCGTCTTCGTTTGTATCAGCAATCTTTTCGCATTCAGCCAGGAGAATGTCGCCTGTAGTCTTAGCACGGTCAGCATCGTTCATGGAAGCAAGCCAAGCCTTTGCAGGAACGCCTAATGTGTCAGCAAGTCTTTCAACTGCAGACTTCATTTCGTTTCTTCTTGCGCTTACGGAGATAGTCATACCAAGACCGAATTCAGCATTGTCTTCGAATAAGGAGTTAGCCCATGCAGGACCCTTGCCTTCCTTGTTTACTGTGTAAGGAGTTGAAGGTGCAGAGCAGCCCCAGATGGATGAACAGCCTGTAGCGTTGGCAATGTACATTCTGTCACCGAAGAGCTGAGTGATGAGCTTAGCGTAAGGAGATTCGCCGCAGCCAGGACATGCGCCTGAGAATTCAAGGAGCGGCTGCTTGAACTGTGAGCCCTTAACAGTATCTGCCTTGAAAGGAACATCCTTTTCGCCGATATTTTCAAATAAGTAATCAAATTTAGCCTGCTGCTGTTTTACGTAAGAGTCTTCAGCAGAAGTCATTTCCAGAGCTTTCTTTCTTGATGGACAAACCTGAGCGCAGGAGCCGCAGCCTGTACAGTCAAGAGCGGAAATAGCGATAGTGAACTTCTTGTCCTTAGTGCCCTTCATAGGTACTACGTTTGCTACGCCTGCTTCAGCTTCTTCGGCTTCTGTAAGCACGAAAGGTCTGATTACACCGTGAGGACAAACGTATGAACACCAGTTACACTGCATACAGTTCTTTACATTCCATACAGGAACGTCTGCTGCGATACCACGTTTTTCGAATGCAGCTGTACCGGCAGGAATCATACCGTTTACTGTGTCGAGGAACTTGGAAACAGGAACATCGTCACCTGTAAGAGTATTTGTAGGAACAAGTACGTCGTTGAGGTATGCAGTCTGAGCCTGGTCACGGCCTACCATAGGAGCAGCAGGAGCATCGTCAGCTACTGTCTTCCAGCTTTCAGGAACTTCAACTTTGTGGATGTTGTTCAGACCTGCGTCTACTGCAGCCATGTTCATCTGAACAATGTTTTCGCCCTTCTTGCCGTAGGACTTAACGATAGCATCCTTCATGTAGCCAACTGCTTCATCGATAGGAATGATGTCAGCAAGTTTGAAGAAAGCAGACTGAAGGATTGTATTAGTTCTTCTTGCACCGAGACCGATTTCCTTAGCGATGGAAACAGCGTCACAAGTGTAGAACTGAATGTCATTGTTAGCGATGTATCTCTTAACCTTTGCAGGTAAGAAAGTTTCAAGCTCTTCATCGTTCCATACGCAGTTGAGGAGGAAGAATCCGCCTGGTTTTACGTCCTGAACCATGTCATACTTGTAAAGGTATGAGGAGTTGTGGCATGCAACGAAGTCAGCCTGTTTTACGTAATAAGTGGACTTGATAGGTTCATCACCGAATCTCAGGTGGGAAATAGTAACACCACCGGACTTCTTGGAGTCATACTGGAAGTATGCCTGAACCTTCTTGTCTGTGTGGTCACCGATGATCTTTACGGAGTTCTTGTTTGCACCTACAGTACCGTCAGCACCAAGACCCCAGAACTTGCAAGCCTTTGTGCCCGCAGGAGCAACGTCAGGGTTTTCTGTTACAGGGAGTGAAAGGTTAGTGATGTCGTCTGTGATGGAAAGTGTGAATTCCTTCTTAGGAGCATCTGACCAGAGGTTTTCGAATGCAGCAAGGATGTCGCCAGGCTGAGTATCCTTGGAACCAAGACCGTAACGGCCGCCGCAGATGAGGCAGTCATCATATTCAGTACCGCGGAGTGCGGATACGATATCCAGGAATAAAGGTTCGCCAAGGCCGCCAGGTTCCTTAGTTCTGTCGAGAACCGCGATCTTCTTTACTGTCTTAGGAAGTACGTTGAAGAGGTACTTTGTGGAGAAAGGTCTGTAAAGGTGAACTTCGATAACGCCGACCTTCTTGCCCTTGCCTCTTAAGTAGTCAACAACTTCTTCAATTGCGTCACATACGGAGCCCATTGCAACCAGGATTTCTGTAGCTTCAGGGTCACCATAGTAGTTGAATGGCTTGTAGTCAGTACCGATCTTGGCATTGACTTTTTCCATATATTCGTTAACGATGTCAGCAGTTTCAAGATATGCGCTGTTACATGCTTCTCTGTGCTGGAAGAATGTTTCAGGCTGTTCTGCGGAACCTCTGCTGTGAGGGTTGTGCGGATGAAGTGCTTTAGTTTTGAAAGCCTTTACAGCATCCCAGTCAACCATTTCCTTCAGGTCTGCATAATCCCATGTACCGATTTTCTGGTTTTCGTGGGAAGTTCTGAAACCATCGAAGAAGTGGAGCATAGGAAGCTTGCCTGCGATTGTTGCAAGGTGTGCAACTGCAGCAAGGTCCATTACCTGCTGAACGCTGTTGGATGCCAGCATAGCAAAACCTGTCTGACGGCAGCCCATAACGTCGGAGTGGTCACCGAAGATGGAAAGGGCATGTGTAGCCAGTGCTCTGGCAGCAACGTGGAAAACTGTAGGTGTCTGTTCACCTGCAAGTTTGTACATATTAGGAATCATAAGAAGCAGACCCTGGGAAGCAGTGAAAGTGGAAGTGTAAGCACCGGCAGTGATGGAGCCGTGTACAGCACCTGCAGCACCTGCTTCGGACTGCATTTCTACGATTTTAACTTTTTCACCGAAAATATTGATTCTGTCCTGGGAAACCCACTCGTCCATGTTTTCTGCCATAGGTGAGGATGGTGTAATAGGATAAATTGCAGCAACCTCAGAGAACGCGTAAGCAACATGAGCAGCAGCGGCGTTTCCGTCCATAGTTTTTAATTTTCTCATGTCTACCATGTCTACTCTCCTTCCTGAATGCCGAGGGCTTCTCTCTGCAGGAAGATGTATTCAGGTACAACCTGCTGCTTGATAACACCCTTAGGGCACATATACTGGCAAACCTGGCAATCTTCGCAGATTTCAGGGTCGATAACGGTATGAGTACCTTCGCTGTAGATAGCAAGGTTAGGGCAGTTTGATTTGCAGTCTTCGCAGAAAATACATCCGGAGCTGCATACTGCTGCCTTATCGTCGATTGCATCATTTGATGAGCAAGGAACCATCTTCATTCCCTTGTAAGGAACGATAGTGATTAAGCCCTTAGGGCAAGCGTATGTACAGTCTTTACAGCCAACGCACTTATCAGGGTCAACGTAAGCAATTCCGTCAACTACCTTGATTGCGTCGTAGCGGCATACTGCACTGCATGCGCCCTGACCAAGACAACCTGTAGCACAGAGGCCAAGAGCCTTGGCATCAAGCTTAGCAGCTTCCTGACAGGTCTGAATGCCCATTTCTTTATACTTAGCGGAAGCTCTTCCATCGCCGGAACATCTTACGAATGCTACGTTGGATTTGAGAGCTGTTAAATCATGGAGTGTATCAACGATAATTTTCTTTCTGCACTTAACAGTACATGCTACGCAGCCAACGCACTTGTCATAATCAATTACAGCGTGATTGTCTACGATTTTTACAGCACCTTCAGGACATGCTCTTTCACATTCACCGCAGGCGATACAGCCGAAACCGCAAGTCTTTCTTACAAGATCATCGTCTTCTTCAGTGGAGGAGCAAGGGATAAAGTTTGTAGCGTCCTTCGGAACCATAGTGATTACGTGCTGAGGACATACAGCTGCATTTGCACAGGCACCGCAGCCGTTGCACTTTTCTTTGTCGATAACGATTGTGCCGTTTTCAACCTTCATTGCATCGAACTTGCAGACTTCAACGCAGGAACCTACGCCAAGGCATCCGCTCTTACATTCGCCTCTTACAAAGCCCATGTCCTTTGCTTCTGAGCAGGATTTGCATGATGCGAATCTTGCCTTGCCTGCAGCATGACCTGCACAGGCAACGAAAGCAACTGTTTCCTTAACTTCTACGGAAGGAACTTCTAAAACCTCTGCAACAGCATCAACAGCCTGCTGGTCACATGCCGGACAAAGTGCCGGATCTTTTGCTTCTGCCATAGCAAGAGCACAGTCTTCACATGTTGCATGACCGCATCCGCCGAAACCACTGCAGTTTCCACCAGGCAGCAGGCTAAGAATCTTTTTAGCCAGTTCAGCGGCCAGTGGATTACAATTAGTTTTCATAACTATTTGCCTCCTTTTCGTCTCATATTCGCGGGCAGGCCTGATAATACGCACAGAGCCTCAAACCCGCCAAACTTGCCCGTTCTGAGAAGGGCAAGGGGTTGATTTATCAAGGGGTTTTGTTGAAAAATTAACAATTTCCCCCATTGTGAATATTGTATTCTTTTTGTGTTTTGATGTCAATGGTTTCAGTCATGTTTCATCAAAAAAACACTCTGCTGAAATAAAGCGGTGGGTATCAAAAAATAAAATAAAAAAGCAGAAAAATTTTCTGCTTTTTTAAGGGTTTCCTGTATTAAAATGCTTTGATTATCTTACATAAACCTTAGGAAGTCTCTGGCCGAAAGCACAGCAGATTTCGTAGTTGATAGTGCCTGTTGCCTTGGCAATATCTTCAGCAGTAACTTCGTTTACGCCGTCGCTGCCCATTACGATTACTTCATCGCCTACTTTTACGTCAGGAACATCGGTAACATCGATCATGCACTGGTCCATGCAGATGTTGCCTGCGATAGGTGCCATTACGCCGTTTACGATAACCTTTGCGTGAGCAGAGTACGGACGTGGATAACCGTCAGCATAACCGAGAGCAATAGTAGCGATTTTGCTTGGCTTTTCTGAAATGTATCTGCGGCCGTAACCTACGGAGAAACCTGCAGGAACATCTTTGAGGTGAACGATGTTTGCCTTGATGGACATAACAGGCTTGATATCAAGCTGATTTCTGTCAACTTCGTCAGATGGGTACTGACCGTAGAGGATGATACCAGGACGGCATGCGTCAAAGTGAATTGATGGAAGCTCCATGATGGAAGCACTGTTTGCAAGAGTCTTTTTAGGGACTTCAATTCCGGCAGCAACAAGTGCATCATAGAACTTGTTGAACTTTTCTTCCTGCTGATGTGAGTAAGTTTTGTCAAAAGCATCAGCTGTGGACATGTGTGAAAAAAGACCTTTGATTTTGAAATTAGGAAGAGCCGCGATTTTCTTCACATCTTCCACGCCGTATTCGATTTCGTCAGCAAGATAGCCGATTCTGCCCATACCTGTGTCAACAGCGATGAGGCCCTGCACAACTTTGCCTGCTCTGGCAGCTGCTTCAGAGATTGCTGCAGCATTGGAAGCGTCGCAGACTACAGGAGTGATATCGTACTGGATAATTGTGTCTGCATACATGTCAGGTGTAAGTCCCAGCATGATGATTTCTTCAGTTGCCCCCGCATTACGGAGAGTAACTGCTTCCTGAAGAGTAGCGATGGCGAAAGTCTTGCAGCCGTTTTCGCGTAGAACTTCCGCAACTTTCACGCTGCCGTGGCCGTAAGCATCGGCCTTGATTACGCCGATCATTTCGCGGCCACCGATTTTAGCCTTGATATTCTTGATATTGTAATCCAGATTGGACAGATTGATTTCTGCCCAGACAGGTCTTATAGCTTCTTTATACATATTATATATCTCCTTTTCAGATTTACAGACTTTGAGCATATTATATCCCCCGCATAAAATAAATTCAAGCGGAAGGGAGCAATTTAAATGGTTTTTCTTGAAATTTGCGGTGAAATGTACTATTCTAGATATATCTTTTATGTTAGGAGAACTTTTTATGGAAAGAGATAATTTCAGAAGTAAAGCGGGTTTCATTATTGCCTGCGTAGGATCTGCAGTTGGGATGGGTAACATCTGGCTCTTCCCTGCCCGCGTATCATCTCTGGGCGGCGCAGCTTTCCTGATTCCGTATTTTATTTGTGTTATCGTTATTGGTTTCACCGGTGTTATCGGAGAAATGGCTTTCGGACGTGCCATGGGTGCAGGACCGATGGGAGCTTTTGGTAAAGCAACCGAAATGGCCGGCAAAGGCAAAGGCCTTGGTGAAGGCCTGGCGCTCGTACCTGTAATCACTTCACTGGCGCTGGCAATCGGCTATTCTGTAGTTGTAGGCTGGATTCTTAAATATACAGTAGGCTCACTTACAGGAAGTGTGTTTGCAGGAGCATCTGTTGATGATTATGCCAATGCTTTTGGCGCAACAGCAGCATCTTTCGGCAGTGTTGGCTGGCATATTCTTGGTCTTGCCATTACATTTGCAATTATGATTTTTGGTATTGCAGGCGGTATTGAACGCGTGAACAAGGTTATGATGCCTCTGTTCTTCGTAATGTTTATCGGTATGGCAGTTTACCTTGCAACTCTGCCTGGCGCAAATGCTGCGTATGATTTCCTGCTTAAACCTGACTGGTCACAGATAGCAAATCCTAAAACATGGGTTTATGCTCTCGGACAGGCATTCTTCTCCCTGTCACTGGCAGGTTCCGGCACATTAGTTTACGGTTCATATCTTAAAAAAGATGTGGACATTCCTTCCAGTGCAAGAAACGTTGCTTTCTGGGATACTATGGCAGCAGTAGTTGCAGCATTTACAATCCTTCCTGCAATGGCAATCGCAGGTGTGGAACTGACAGGCGGCGGTCCCGGACTTATGTTCATCTTCCTGCCTAACGTATTCGCACAGATTCCTGGCGGCAAAATCGTTATTATAGTATTCTTTATCGCAGTAACATTCGCAGGACTTACATCCCTTGTAAACCTGTTTGAAACACCTGTTGAAGCGCTCCAGACCAAGTTTGGTTTCGGCCGTAAAAAGGCAGTTGGAATTATTGCAGTAATCGGTACAGTAATCGGTGTGTGCATCGAAGGTATCGTATCCGGCTGGATGGACATCTTCTCAATTTACCTTTGCCCTCTGGGTGCGTTTATTGCAGGAGTTCTTTTCTTCTGGGTATGCGGAAAAGACTTCGTGCGCAAACACGTGGACATGGGTGCAAAGAAGCCTGTAGGCGGATGGTTCGATTTTGCCAGCAAATATGTATTCTGCGGCCTGACTATTGCAGTACTTGTTCTTGGTACACTTCTGGGCGGTATTGGTTAATATATTTACTTTAATATATACTTTTTCTAAATTTTTTAGGAGGACGACATGAGATTAAAAGACAAAATCGCTATTGTTACAGGCGGAGCTGACGGACTTGGCGCAGAAATGAGCAAACTTTTTGCCAGGGAAGGCGCAACTGTTATTGCAGCAGACATGAAAGAACTTACTTTTGAAGCTGAAAACGTAGAATACTTCCAGCTTAACGTTACAGACGGAGAAGGTTGTAAGAAGCTTTTCGATTATGTTATGGAAAAGTACGGACGCATTGACATCCTTATTAACAACGCAGGTATCACAAGAGATGCTATGACAAGAAAGATGACAGACGAACAGTGGGATCTGGTAATCGACGTTGACCTTAAATCCCTTTTCAACCTCGTACGCCACGTGGGACCTCAGATGGAAGCACAGGGAGCAGGTTCCATCGTAAACATTTCATCAGTAGTAGGTGAATTCGGCAACATCGGCCAGGCAAACTATGCCGCAGCAAAGGCCGGCGTTATCGGTCTTACAAAGACATGGGCAAAGGAATTCGCCCGCAAGGGTGCACAGGTAAGAGTAAACTGTATCACTCCAGGCCATACATTTACCAACATTCTTAAAACAGTTCCTCAGGACGTTATCGACGGCCTTGCAGCTAAAACAATGCTGGGAAGACTTGGCGAACCTATCGAAATTGCCAACGCAGCGCTGTTCCTTGCAAGTGACGAAGCTTCCTATATAACAGGACATGTACTTTCCGTTAACGGTGGTATGAGATTATAATCGTAAACTGGACATACAACAAACCCCGCTGCATGCGCGCAGCGGGGTTTGTTCTGGTCTGAATGGAGTGATCAGAGAACTTCCAGTCCGGAATCCAGGGAATGCTTCACACGATCTGCTTCTTCAGCAGCCTTGGCATTATTCCACTGGTCCATGGTGCCAACAAGATATCCTGTGATACGGCGGATTCTTTCAAACGGCACATTGGAAAGTTTATAGTTAAGGTCAGCATAATCTCCGTCAATGTTTACATCCAGAGATTCGACCTTACGGTTGTATTTCTTTTCGAGATAATCTACGTATGCCTGCGCTTCAGCAGCAGGTGCGTTTCCTGTAATAATTGCGGCCATGGCGGCACCTCCTTATATAAAGTATACTTCTATATTTGGTTGGGTTTTCTGATAATTAAATATTATATACCTATATATGGTGGGTTTAAACATTTTTTTGTTAAAAATTTCAGGAAATTTACGGTATTTATGCCATAAGGTCGCGGAACAGAATCAGCAGCAGATTATTGTTGTATAAATCACCTGCAATAAAGGACTCGTCCAGCCATGTAAGGACAGTCTGGCAATGCTCCGGCATAATCAGTCCAAGAACAGGAACCATCAGTGCCAGCAGGACGAAAATATAAATCAGCCCAAGCACGATTCCCAGCACCAGGCCCATAATCCAGTCAACCGCACCGGTAAAGCCCTTGTTGTTTCTGTAAGAAAAAATACTGCCGATAATGGCCAGAACAAGGCGCAGCCCCAGCACAATCAGCACAAAGCAGACTATGGTCAGGAGGACCGAAGCCAGTTTTTCCGCACCGTCCATAATCAGAGAAGTGGAAAGCTCACTGCCGCCGTTTTCTTTAAAAAGGTCAGGCAGCGCCATATAAATTTCAGAGCTTTCCCATCTGGAAGAAAGGCTTTCGCTTATGCGGTCCATAGTGTTCACGCCCACTTCTGTCCTGGTCATGAGCCAGCCGGCCATGTTGTCGCAGAAAAACCAGGCAATAACAAGGGACACAAAACCCTTGAAGAAGCTCACAACTGACATAGCGAAACCGCGGCGCATGGTCAGGAAAATGGTAAGAATAAAAATCGCCAGTATTAAAATGTCCATTACCATATAAATACCCCCTTGGGAACCTGCATAGGTTCTGAAGAAAAAACATATTATGTAAGAGTATTTTACTAAAAAATCCGAGAGGGTGCAACCTTTAAACAGGAGGTAAAGATGGGAACACAGTTAGGACCCGGTGTAATGTATATTCTCAGCCAGCTCATGCAGAAAAAACTGGCGGAAACGCAGGCAGCCGCAGAGGAGACGGAGACTCTTCCACAGATGCCGGCGGAAAACCCGGAGGAAAGTTTTTTTGCTGCTGATGAAACGGGGGCAAGCTGGCACAGGGAGACGGATCTGGAACTTCTGAAGCAGTTCTGCAGGGAAGGGTATGGTCAGGCAGCAAGGTATGGACATTTTCTTATAGGGACCAGCGAGGAAAGAAACTACATTGCTGTTCCGGGACGGTTTCTTTTGGAGGAGCAGCCGGCAGGAGGCAGGACAGGATTCACTTTGTGGCAGCCGCTGCGGGGCGGCGAAGAACTGTATAACGGGCTTGATGATATGGATGAAGCCACAGCAAGACTGGTTTACGGATACTGGATTGCGGCCCTTGACAGCCGGACACTTGAAATAAGCGAGGCCTGAAACCTAAAAAACCGCCAAATCTTCACATTCTTATGCATTTTGTATGCAAAATTCAGTTGAATAATCCTGAGAAATGTGATATGATAACATGATGTATGGATAAGTTTATGTTAGAGGCCCTCAAAGAAGCCCAGAAGGCAAAAGAGAAGGGCGAAATTCCTGTCGGTGCAGTCATTGTAAAGGATGGCGAGATAATCGGCAGAGGACACAATTCAACAGAAACGGACAGAGACACCACTGCCCATGCGGAGATTAACGCTATCAGGCAGGCGTCTAAATATCTGGGAGAAACTCTCGGATGGCGCCGGCTGACAGACTGTGATTTGTATGTGACTATGGAGCCTTGCTGTATGTGCGCGGGAGCCATTGTCTGGGCGAGGATAAGGACGCTGTATATCGGGGTTATGGACCCTAAAGCGGGTGGCTGCGGCTCTGTCTTTAATATAGTGCAGGAACAGAAACTCAACCATCAAGTTGAAATCATACAAATGGAAGACGGCCCGATAAAGGAAGAATGCGGCGATATAATCAGAAGATTTTTCCGCGAGCTGAGAGACCTGAAAAAACTTACTAAAGAGAAATCGGAGGACACGAAACAATGAAAAAAGCAGGACGTATTTTAAGCCTGGTAGTAATTTTAGTAATGCTCACAACAGCAATCTGCTTTGCAGCACCTGAAACAGGTGAAGCGGGCGGACTTAACCTGATCAGCACATATCCGGAAGACGGAAGCAAGGGTGCCGCTACAGAAAACATGGGTATCAAACTTTATTTTGACACTCAGTTATCTGAAGAGGTTCTCGGCGAAAAGAACAAGGATGCTATCCAGATTTTCGGACCTGAAGGCGACAAACTTCCTACAAGAGTTTTATATGCACCTAAGGAAGAAGGCGTAGTTCTGGTAATCGTAGATACAGACAAAGACGGCAAGACAATCAAAGGCGAAAGCAACGCTGAATATACAGTAAAAATCTCCGGAAACCTTACAGCAGACAACGGAGCAACTCTTGGCCAGAACAAGGAAATCAAGTTCAGAACAATGAACGAAGCTACAAACAATACTGTCAGCATGGTTCTTATGTTTGTGATGATGGGCGGTATCATGTTCTATTCCACAAAGGCAATGAAGAAAGAAATGGAAAAGACCATGGAAGTATTCAAAGATGCCCCTGTTAACCCTTACAAAGAAGCCAAGAAGACAGGCAAGTCCGTGGAAGAAATCGTTGAACAGGACAAGAGAAACAGAGAAAGACAGGAAGCAAAGGCAGCAAGAAAAGCAAGCAAGGCTGCTGCTGGCAATAGTGAATATCAGGAATACTTTGATGAGTATTATGAAGAATACCTTGCAATGTATGAAGCTGAAGGAAAGCACAAGGTAAAGGGACCTCGTCCGATTGCAGCTGCAGGCAGCAAGTACATCACAGGACGTAAGGCAGAAGCTGAAGCGCGCAAGGCTGCAGAAGCTGAAAAGAAGGCACAGCAGGCTAAGTGGGCTGCAAATGCTAAAAAAGGCAAAGGCAAAAAGAAAAAATAAAAAATAGATGTAAAGACAGATGAGAGGAAGAACCTCTCATTTTGTCATAAGAGGGTTTTGAAAAGTGAAAGAAATAAGGGAACTGAAACTCAGATCTTTTGCAAAAATTAATCTGGCTCTGGACGTGACAGGAATAAGGGAAGACGGATATCACACAGTGGAAACGGTAATGCAGCAGGTATCTCTTTTTGATGAAATTGATATCAGCTGGCAGCCTGACTCTGAAAAGGAACTTGAAATTGTAATTTCAAACAGCAAACCTTACCTTCCTACAGACCAGAGAAATCTGGCATATAAAGCAGCACTGCTGATGGCAGAAGAGGGAGACTTCAGAGGGACTTTAAAAATTCACATGGAAAAAAGAATTCCTGTTGCGGCAGGTCTCGGCGGCGGCAGCGGCAACGGTGCTGCAGTCATGATCGGACTTAACCGCATCTGGGATCTTAAGATGAATACGCTGCAGCTCTGCGAAAAAGGCAGCGTGCTGGGAGTCGATGTGCCTTTCTGCATTCTTGTGCAGAACAGCAAGTACACCTGTGCACTGGGAACCGGTGCAGGAGAAATACTGACACCTGTAAGACGCGGAATGAAAAAACATCTGATTCTTGCAAAGCCGGCCTTCGGTGTTTCCACCAAGGAAGTATTCAAAGGCATCGACAGCTGTATCATTGAAAACAGACCGGACATTGACCAGCTCAGAGAAGGCCTTGCTTCCGAAGATTACAGCAAGGTATATGACAATATGATAAATGTTCTTGAGTGTTACACTCTGGAAAATTATCCGGAAGTAAAAGCTCTCAAGGAAAAAATAGCAAAGACCGCAGACGTTAAAAAAGTTCTCATGAGCGGAAGCGGCCCTACAGTAATGGGTATTTACGATACTTATTCTGCAGCAAAAAAAGCCTGCCTTGAAATCAGAAAACAAGGATACGAAGCATACTGGGTTACAGCAGGCAAGGGAGACAGAGGAGAAAGAAATGTTAAACTTTGATTTACAGAATCACAGACCACTCAGAGAAATTGTATATGAAGAATTAAAAAGACAGATTCTCATCGGGGAGATTGCACCCGGTACAAGAATGATGGAAGTTGAGCTTGCTGATGACATGGGAGTCAGCCGTACACCGGTAAGAGAAGCCATCAGAAAGCTGGAAAAAGAAGGCCTTGTTACAATTGAGCCAAGACGTGGTGCATATGCATCAGATATTTCCATAAAAGACATTGAAGATGTTCTGGAAGTAAGACAGGATCTGGAAGGAATGGCGGCAGCACTTGCAGCAATCAAGGCTACTGACGAGCAGAAAGAAGAGCTCCGTAAAGTTACTGAAGACTATAAGACAGCAGTGGAATCCGGAGACGTAAAGGAAATGATCCGACATGACGAAGCTTTCCACAAACTTATTGTAAGATGCAGCGACAACAAGACTCTGATTCAGCTGGTTTCCCAGGTACAGGAACTGGCCCTGCGTTTCAGATATATTTACTATGATGATTTTACAAGATTCGGCAGCCAGCCAATGGAACATAAAGAAATCATTGATGCGATTATCAGCGGAGATGCAAACAAAGCCCGCCATGCAGCAGATGAGCACATCATGCATCTTAAAAAATTCGTAATCAATGAAGGCGAAAGCGTTTTCCACGGCAATCATCAGGAAATTCAGAAGTAATAATATAAGGAAACTGACAGCTCTGCTATGGCGGGGCTGTTTTGTTTTTTGCGTGCAGGGATGGCGGCGTGGGTATAAACCTTGTTCAGACTGAATAAACTTAAACAAGACCAAGTTTGGAAAGGGGAAACGCTATGACCTACGAAAAAGATATTCCGGATTATGCCATGGTTCCTGCCATTGAGACCGCCAGAGAGCCTTCAAAGGAAACTGCCCTGCAGCCGGAAGAAAAACTGATAACACCTGTCACAAAAGGTTCTATATACTCACAGATTCAGGTGACAAACATTTCCGAAAAGCAGAAAACAGTCATCATCATTGAGGAAGATATTCTGGTTCCCGACACTAAACCAGACCTTCGTGAGATATTGCTCATTGACGGTAAAGCCCGCCTGACTCCCCGGGAGCAGGAACGTTCCGGCAAAGGCGAAGACTATATAGACCTTGCAGGTGAAATAGACCTGCAGACTCTGTACATGCCTGAAAACATGCAGCAGGCAGAGGCTGTAATTCCTGTGCAGACCAGAATTCCTTTTAAGGACCGGTGGCATACGGCCGTTGCACCCGGAGCGGCAATAACTCTGGAATGCTGGCCGGAAAAAATCGACTACATGGTGATAAATGAACGAAAATACAGAGTGAAAATTTTTCTTGCAGTTAAGGCCCGTGAATGTTCCGAAAGAAAACTCGATGTGTTCGAAGGTCTTTCCGGTGAAGACATCCAGGTCCTCAAAGAAAAAATTGAAATTACCAATGTGTCGCTGAAGAAAAAAGATACCGTTACTATCAGCGAAATCCTTGATATCAAAGAAGAACAGCCGGTAGAGGCCATACTGAAGCAGGACATCTGCGTCACAGAAAACTACAAGCAGATTACCGGAGAAAAGATGATAATAAATGGTTTTGTCTACATAAACCTGCTCTATTCAGTGGCCCGGCAGGCCTGCCCGCCGGAGACAGAAACAGCACCGGAAACAGAGACAGCGCTCCGCTATGCCGGTACCGACCACATACGTCAGGCACAGGAAAGAGTGGAATTTACCCAGTTCATACCACTTACAGGGGGCGGGCAGATGAGCGGCAGCAAGGTGACCTTTGACAGCAGCGGCCTGAGAGTCAGACTGATAAATGATCATGAGCAGGGCGAAGTGATGCAGCTTGAAGGGGACATCATAACATGTGCAGAACTTTACTCCAACATTGAAAAAGAAATAATCGTCGATGGTTATCACAGAGAAAAAGACTTTATCTGTGACTTCACTGAAGAAAAATGCAGGACGCTGGTGGGAACCGCGACGGGAGAAGCATCAATACGGGAAATCATTTCGCCCGATCCTGCATACGGGGACCTGGAAAGAATTATTTACACTTCAGCAGAAATTACTTCAGGAACAAGCCGCAGTGAACCGGGAAAGGTTGTAACAGAGGGAGAGACCTGTGTGAAATTAATCTGCCAGGGCAGGACCTCAAAAGAAGCAGAGCCGCAGATTTTTTCTTTAAAGCAGCAGGTGCCTTTCAGAATTGTTACCACTATGCCGCAGCTTGCAGGTGGGGAGGTTATAAGTGACAAGCTTCATATAAAAGATGTGTGGTGCGAAAAAATAAACGGCAAGCAGATTGAATTCAACGCCTGTGCAGTTGTAAATGCAGAAATCATGAAGGAAAAACCTTTCAAAGTGCTCGTAAATCCTGCCTTTGAGGAGCGCAGAGTAAAAGAACGGCAGGTGCCTATGGTAGTCTATGTGACAGGGAAAAATGACAGTCTCTGGTCAATCGCCAAAAAATTCAAAACCACTGCAGACACCATAAGCCAGATAAACCAGCTGGACGGAAAGCCTCTGCAGGAGGGAATGAAACTGCTTATTTTAAAATAATCTGCGGGCAAATGTATCATACCGGCAAAATATGCCTATACTCCTTCTGAAAGGGGTATTATATGATGAAAAGAAACTATGTGATAATTCTTTGGGTTTTACTTATGATGGTCACAGCACTGGCCTGTACTCAGCAGGAACCGCCACTGCAGCAGCCTGAAGCTGAGGGACCGGTAAATGATTATGAAGGGATAATCAGATTCCACGTCATTGCCAACAGTGATTCTGCGGAAGACCAGGACCTGAAACTACTTGTAAGAAACTGTGTGATTGTTAAACTTCAGAACGCGCTGCAGGGCGCAGAAGATGTGGCAGCCACACGAAAATATATCGAAGAAAACACAGAAGAGATAAACAGCTGGGCACAGAGCTGTGTCAATGCCTGGGGATATGACTATAAAACAGAAACCAATCTGGGCATTGCAGCGATTCCGGCAAAACAATACGACGATGTGTATTTTCCTGCAGGAAACTATGAGGCACTTACAATCACCATCGGCGAAGGCGAAGGACAGAACTGGTGGTGTGTGATTTTTCCTCCTTTGTGCCTTGTGGACTGCAGCGAGGAACCATACAGCCAGCTTTTCGAAGAAGAAAAGGGCCGGTTGGTGCTGAAGTCGAAACTCCTGGAGATTCTGGGCAGCGAAACTGAACAGAAAGCAAAGAAAAAAGCCAATCCCGAGCATTAAAGGATTGGCTTTTTGTCTGTTTAATTGAAGAAATCAAAGATGTCGAAGATGCTGCCGCCACCATTGTTTGGCTGCTGCGGCAGACCGTTCTGTCCGTTATTATTATCGTTGTTATTGTTATTATCGTTGTTGTTCTGATTCTGGTCCTGCTGTTCCTCATCCGGGTTTTCTGCAAACTGGTTTGCATCTTCGAGAACCATGGTGACTTTTTTCATATCGTTTTCACGGATGATTGTAAATGTGACTTTGTCGCCGATTTCGTGGTTCTGGATTTCCTTGAGGAGAACTGCAGAGCTTGTTACTTTCACATCGTCGATATAGTAAATCATGTCTCCTGGCTGAAGGCCGGCTTTTTTAGCGTTTTCGCCGTTTACTTCCTGAATGTAAACGCCGGTGATGGACACGCCGTACTGCATTGCTCTCTGTGCATCAGTAAGGTCTATGATGGTGATGCCTGCAGCAGGTCTGCCTTCAACGTAACCATTTTCGATAAGTGACTTTGTAACAGTGGCTACCTTGTCGCAAGGGATTGCAAATCCAAGGCCTTCAACGTCTGAGCCTGAAGACTTTGCAACTACGATACCTGCCAGATTACCATACTGGTCAAAAAGGCCGCCGCCGGAGTTGCCCGGATTGATGGAAGCACTTGTCTGAATCAGTGACATGGACTTGCCTTCAAGAACGATTTCACGTTCGAGAGCACTGATAATACCTTCAGTAGCCGTACCGGAAAGTGTACCAAGCGGGTTACCGATGGCAACTACCAGACCGCCTACGCAAAGGTCTTCTTCCTTGGCAATGGTTACAGGCTTAAGTCCTGTTGCTTCGATTTTGATTACTGCAAGGTCTGTCTGTCTGTCAGTAGCAATAAGTGTGGCAGGAGCAGTGTTGCCGTCGTTAAGGGTTACCTTGATATTGCTTGCACCTTCAATAACGTGGTTATTTGTGATGATGTAACCGTCTTCGCTGTAGATTACGCCGCTGCCTGCACCTTCAGTTACGTACTGACGGGCCCAGAAGTCTGTGGCAACTGATTCAGTGGAAATTGCAACAACTGAATTTTCGTTTTTTGCAATAATTTCCTGAACTGAAAGTTCGCTGCCTGTGGACTCGGACAGATTGTAGTTGGTGGTTGTGATTGATTTATTAATAGTGGTTCCGCCGAAGATGCTCATGGCCATGGCATAGGCACCGGCACCCACTGCAGCAGAAAGAACTATTGAAAAAATCATCATTATTACCATGAACTTGCGGGTAACATACTTCGGTTCTTTTTTCTGCTTCGGCGTTCTGAAAGGAGCCTCCGCAGTGTCGGTATATTCATTGTATTTGTTATGTTCAGTATCAGTCTGGAACTTATCCCAATCTTCCATAATGAAACCTCCTTCTTTATCTGAATTTAATCAAATTATATCCATAAATTGTGTATTTTGTGTGTAAAAAATATGTGAAATATGATAAAATAAACTGTTAGTACGAAGAACTCAGTGAAACATGGATATATATATTATGGAAAGAGCAATCAGAGAATATACAAGGTGGAAAAACCATCACATCCCTGAAGACCTGACGGCAGAACTTGATGCCATTAAAAATGATTCCGACGAAATCTATGACAGATTCTGCAAGGATATCGCTTTCGGAACTTCAGGCCTCAGAGGTAAAATGGGTGCAGGGTCCAACAGAATCAACTCTGTGGTTCTGCGCAAAGCCTCACTTGGCATCGCAGAATACCTGACCCGCCGCTATGATGCACCTGAAATTGTCATAGGTTACGACACCAGAATCAATTCAAAAGAATATGCCATGGCAGTGGCGGAAGTTTACGCGGCAAAAGGTGTGACAGCCTACGTTTTCGGACAGGCCACACCGGTGCCTGTGGTTTCTTTTGCAGTAAGACATATGGCAATCAACGGCGGCATTATGATTACCGCAAGCCACAATACAAAAGAATATAACGGATATAAGGTATATGACCATTTCGGCAATCAGATAGATAACCGCAAGGCGGCCCTTATTGAAAAATACATTGAGGAGCAGGATCCTTTCTGCTGGGAGCCGGCAGCATCTCCGGCAGAGGTAGTGGTTCTTGATGACAGTATTAAGGAAGCTTACCTTGCAGCGTTAGGAAAAGAAATTCTCTGGTGGGACGAGCCTGAAGTATGCAGCAGTGCTCTTAAGAAGCTGGAAGTATGCTATACACCGCTTAACGGCTCTGGGCTTTCCTATGTGCTGGGAGCCCTCGGAAATCTTGGCATGGAAGATATTCATGTTGTAAAAACCCAGGAGGCACCGGACGGAAATTTTCCGACCTGCCCTTCACCAAATCCTGAAAATGACCATGTTTATGAAGAGGCGCTTAAAGAATGTGCTGATTCAGACCATAAATACGATATAATTCTGGCAACTGACCCGGACAGCGACAGGCTGGGTGTGGTAGTATATTCAGACGGAGAGTATGTGCATCTGAGCGGCAATCAGGTGGGCGAGCTCATGTTTGATTACGTGTGCCGCTGCCACAGCGCGGGAGCAGGCGGAAGAAACCTTGCGGGCCATAAAGTTGCGCTGAAAAGCTTTGTAAGTTCGCCGCTGGTGGAAGAAATCGGCAGAGCTTACGGAGTGGAAGTTAAAAATGTTTTCACAGGTTTTAAAAATATAGTGCTGGAAATCGAAAGAATGAAGGCTGCCGGCCGCGGCGATGACTTTCTTTTCGGTTTCGAGGAAAGTCTGGGATACCTTTACGGGGACTATACCCGCGACAAAGATGGTATCATGGCGGCACAGATGGTATGCCTCATGGCAGCTCAGGAAAAGAGCCTGGGCAGCGATCTGGTAAAGCGCCTTGAAAAAATTTACGGACAGTACGGCCATACAGAGTCAATTGCAACATCCATCGTGTACAGACACGAAAAGGACAGAGCTAAGATGAACGCCATGGTTGCAGAACTTTTTGATGGAAAACTGAAACGCCGCCAGAAAGAAGAGGCGGCTGTTCTGAAGGAGTTTTGTTACCGCCATCAGAACATGTACTGTGCTGACCTTATGGGCGGTCACAGAGTTATCGTGCGGCCCTCAGGCACTGAATTAAAACTTAAAATATATATATTTGCCAAAGGCGCAAGCCGTGACGAAGCTATCGACATGGCATCAGGGCTCTGCAGCTGGGCAAGACAAATTCTGGAGGAAGAATAATGAGTAAAGTATATACGGCAATAGACAGAAGCGGTTCATACCGCGTTTACCTTGCAATCACCACTGATATGGTTGAAGAGGCAAGAAAGATTCACGACACCACACCACTGGCTACAGCAGGCCTCGGAAGAGTTCTTACAGGGGCAGGCCTCATGGGCCTCATGCTCAAGAACGAAACAGACAAGCTGACAGTGATTTTCAAGGGCGACGGTCCTGCAAAGCAGATTCTGGCAACAGCCACTGCTGACGGCAGAGTAAAGGGCTTCATTGCAAATCCTGATGTGGACCTGCCTTTAAACGAAATCGGCAAGCTGGACGTGGGTGGAAGCCTTGGCATCGGCGAGCTTACAGTTATCAAGGATCTGGGCCTGAGAGAACCATATGTGGGAACAATTGCTCTGGTTGACGGCGAAATTGCTGATGACCTTACAGCATACTACTTTATTTCCGAACAGCAGAATACTGCAATTTCCCTGGGCGTAAAAATCGATACTGACTATTCAGTCCTTGCAGCAGGCGGCATGTTTATCCAGATGCTTCCGGGCTTCCAGGACGAAGCAGTAGACGCGCTGGAAAAAATGCTTGCGGACCTGCCGCCGATTACAACAATCGTTGAGGAAACAGTCAACGCAGGCGGCGGTAAGTCAGAAGAAGGTCTCCTCATGGACATGATGGAAAGAATCTTCGGCGACATGCCTGAGGAATACAAAGTCAGCGGCCTTGAATTCCGCGACATGGGCTGGGAGTGCGACTGCTCCGAGGAAAGACTTGAAAAAGTTCTTATGACCATCGGTGTAAGCGACCTGAGAGAAATCATCGAAGAAGACGGCCAGGCTGAAATGGTCTGCCAGTTCTGCTGCAAAAAATATCATTTTGACAAGGAACATCTTGAAAGAATTCTGGCAAGCATTCTGTAAATATATATGTAGCAAGGAGGCAATAATATGGAGAAAAAAATAATAGGCATCGTCTTCGGCGGACGTTCCGGCGAGTACGAAGTATCACTCCTTTCTGCAGCATCTGTAATCAGAGCTATTGACAAGACAAAATTCGACCTGGTATATATCGGTATTGATAAAGAAGGCCAGTGGTATCTGGTCCCTAAAGCATACAAACAGGAAGAAGGCGGCAAAGTACGTGAAATCACTGCGGACCTCATTGAAGACGGAAGCTGGCTCAAAGCGGCGGCAAAGATTATACCGGGCGATATAAAGGGCCTTGTTGATTTTGCACTGCCGGTTATGCACGGACCTTACTGCGAGGACGGCAAGATTCAGGGATTCTTTGAAATGCTGGATATTCCTTACGGAGGCTGCGGCGTGCTGGCGTCAGCGGCTGCCATGGATAAACTTACTGCCAAGGATATTTTCAGACAGCACGGCATTCCTGTGTGTGCCGACGAGGCGGTTACAAGAAGCGATATGGCCAGCGACAAAGAAGGCGTTCTGGACAGAATTGAAAAGTCTCTGGGATATCCTTGTTTCGTAAAACCTGCCAACATGGGTTCCAGCGTGGGTGTCAGCAAAGCATCAGACCGCAAGGCTCTCGAAGACGCGCTGACTCTGGCACTTGAATTCGACCGCAGAATCATTGTTGAAGAGTTTGTAAACTGCAGAGAACTTGAAACAGGCATCATGGGCAACGACTATCCTGAAGCTGCAGCAGTGGGCGAAATCCTTCCGTCTGCAGAATTCTATGACTATGAAGCCAAATACTTATCAAGCGGGGCGTCCAAAATCTGCATCCCTGCTGACATATCTGAAGAAACCCGTGAGCAGCTCCGCACGCTGGCTGTAAAAGCATATCAGGCTATTGACGGAGAGGGCTTTGCGAGAGTAGACTTTTTCATAGACAAAGACACAGAAAAAATATATCTGAACGAGATAAACACAATCCCCGGCTTTACTAAGTTCAGCATGTTCCCGATGCTGTGGGAAGAGGCCGGTGTAAGTTACGCACAGACTATTGAAAGGATTATAGAACTGGGATATGAGAGATATAACATTAAAAATAGTAGGTAAACAGTATTTTGACGGCGTGGAAGAAGACCAGATGGAGTTTGTCACCGAAGGAAAGATTTATCTTAAGGACGGCAGCATCTATCTGCTCTACGACGAAAGCGAAGTTTCCGGCATGAGCGGCTGCAAGACTTCACTGAAGATTACTGACAACTCAGTAAAGATGAAACGCATAGGAGCCATAGGCTTCGGTACAGAAATGTACTTTGAAGAGGGGCAGCGCTTCTGCAGCGTGTATAACACACCTTACGGACCCATGGACATGGAACTGATGACACGCAGCATTGATGACAAGATGGACAGAGAAAATCTTTGCGGAAGTATTGATATAAGATATGATATCAGCCTTCAGGGCGTGGCTGAAGGAAAAAATAGATTAACTATTGACGTAATGTAAATTTAGAGTTAGAATTAATTTTTTAAAAACAGGTCAGGAAAAATTAAGGAGAGGGAAAATGCATAAGATAGGTTTTGACGCAGAAAAATACATTGAAGAGCAATCAAAATATATCCTTGAAAGAATCAATCAGGAAGGCAGCGAAAGACTTTACCTGGAATTCGGCGGCAAGCTGGTCCATGACAAGCACGCCATGAGAGTTCTTCCGGGCTTTGATGAAAACGCTAAAATCAAGCTGCTTCAGAAAATGAAGGATCAGGCAGAAATCATCATCTGCATCTACTCAGGCGACATTATCAACAGCAAAACTCGTCAGGACTTCGGTATCACTTACGACCTGGAAGTTCTGCGCCTCATTGACATCTTCAGAAAACACGACCTGAAGATTAACAGCGTAGTGGTGACAAGATACGAAGACGCTCCTGCTGTAAACATGTTCATCAACAAGCTGGAACGCCGCGATATCAGGACTTACAAGCATTTTTACACTAAAGGATATCCTACAGACGTTGAAACCATAGTAAGCGAGGAAGGTTATGGTGCAAACCCATATATCGAAGTAACCAAACCTCTGGTAGTGGTAACAGGCCCGGGCGGCGGCAGCGGCAAGCTGGCAACCTGCCTTTCACAGCTATACCACGAATACAAGCGCGGCACCAAGGTAAGATACGCCAAGTTTGAAACTTTCCCTATCTTGAACCTGCCATTGAAACATCCTGTAAACATCGCATACGAAGCAGCAACTGCTGACCTGCGCGACGTGAACATGATCGACTCTTTCCATCTGGAAGCTTACGGTGAAATGGCGGTAAACTATAACCGTGACCTGGAAGTTTTCCCTGTAGTAAAGAGAATCATAGAAAAGATTACCGGTGAGTGTGAGTATCAGTCACCGACAGATATGGGTGTAAACAGAATCGGCCTTTGTATTACCGACGACGAAGCGGTAAAAGAAGCGGCAAGACAGGAAATCATCAGAAGATTTATGATTGCCAAGTGTGATTATAAAAAAGGTATTATCGAAAACAGTGCGCTGGAACGTTCAGAACTGCTCATGAAGGAAGTGGGTGCTTCCGAAGAAGACAGAGCAGTGGTTGCACCTGCACGTGATTACGCAGAAGCAAAACGTGAGTCAGACAAAAAATACCTGAACGTAGTTGTCATGGCTCTCGAAATGCCTGACGGAACTATCGTAACAGGCCGTTCAAGCCGCAGAATGGTGGCAGCGGGGGCGGCAGTGCTCAACGCAGTAAAGAAGCTGGCAGGAATCCCTGACGAGCTTTATGTAATCGCACCAAACGTTTTCCGCAGCATCCAGAATCTGAAGACAGATGTGCTTCAGCATGAAAAGACCAGTCTGAACCTGGAGGAAATCCTCACAGCCCTTTCTATCTCCGCAGAAAGCAATGCCTGCGCAGAAAAGGCAGTTTCCTACCTTGAAAAACTCAGCGGCTGCAAAGCTCACTGTACAGCAATTCTTTCTGACCGTGACGAGCAGACACTCCGCGCAATGGGTATCGACGTAACCTGCGACCCTGAATACCTGACAACAAACCTTTATTTTGCATAGAACACATTTTTATTCAACTGATATAAAACATAAATATGAGTAAAAAAACTGACAGACTGCGCGGGATCAATTCTCCGGATTCTCTTCCGCGCTTCCTGAAAATCCTTACTAATTTAAAATACAGACTGATTATCGAAGGTGTTGCCGTGGGTGCTCTTGCGGGACTTCTGGTCTCTGCTTTCAGAGTTGCCCTGAGCAAAGCCGACGAAATCAGAACTATACTGCTGGAAGCGGCCCACATGAAGCTTAGTGTGGCAGTCTGCTGCTTCCTGCTGCTGATTTTTCTGGCGGTGTGTGTTTCCTTTATTGTCAGCCGGGAGCCTCTGTGCTCAGGCAGCGGTATTCCCCAGGTAAAAGGGGAACTTGAAGGAAAAATCAAAACCAACTGGATCAGCGTTATTATTGCCAAGTTCGTCGGTGGCGTGATGGCCATCGGAGCAGGTCTTTCCCTTGGCCGTGAAGGCCCGAGTATCCAGCTGGGCGCCATGGTCGGAAAAGGTTTTTCCAGACTCAGCGGCCGCTTCCGTTCGGAAGAAAGACTGCTGATGACATGTGGTGCAGGTGCCGGCCTTGCAGCTGCCTTCGGGGCACCTCTTGCAGGCGTTGTATTTGCCCTTGAAGAACTGCACAAGAACTTTTCAACTGAAATTCTTCTCAGCACCATGGCAGCGGCCATAACAGGTGACTGGGTCGCATCTTCCATGTTCGGCCTGAAACCGGTGTTTTCGCTGGATATGGACGTTTCAATACCCCTGTCACACTACTGGATGGTAATTATTCTGGGAATTATCCTGGGCATCCTGGGCGTGTTATACAACCGGTGCATTGCGCTCTCTCAGACTTTCTTCGGAAGCCTGAGACCGGCATGGATGAAGGCGGTAGTGCCTTTTGTGGTAATCGTAATCCTGGCGGTTGTTTATCCGCAGGCTCTGGGCAGCGGACACGAACTGGTGGAATATGCCGGAGCGGGAACTGCAGGTGTTAAAATTCTGGCAGTGATGCTGGCGGTCAAATTCTGCTTCTCAATCATGAGTTTCGGTACAGGAGCGCCGGGCGGGATTTTCCTGCCGCTGCTGGTACTCGGAGCTCTTTCAGGAGGCCTGTTTGCACAGGTGGCAGGTGCATGCGGTGCATGTTCAAACCCTCATATTACATATTTTGTTATCCTGGGTATGGCGGGAATGTTTTCCTCTATAGTAAGAGCGCCTATTACAGGGATTATACTTATCAGTGAAATGACGGGAATCTTCTATAATATGCTGCCGCTGGCGGTTGTTACATTTACAGCTTATCTTACCGCAGAGCTTCTGGGCGGAATTCCGATTTACGACCAGCTTCTGGAAAGACTTATGGCAACGCGCAGAGCACAGCAGCAGAGAAGAAAAACCATAAATGTAAAATAGCATATACATAAAAGTAATGAAAGCCGTACGGTGTTGATAAGCCGTGCGGCTTTTTTTACCGGCAGACACAGGAGCGGATAAGAAAGGTAGCAGAATTAACTCAGTATCTGCCGGTCCCGGGCGACTATTCAGCTTTCAGCCTGTCTGTCAGCTGGCGGTAATTACGCTCTTTGAACTGGTCCCACTCTATAAGCTGCTCTGACTTTTCCAGCAGGCGGCCTTTGGAAAATGGCGTCAGCTTGCTGAAATTGTCCATAAGCTCATTGCCTCCGTCTTTGCAGAACTTGGCCAGAGTTACTTCTCCCATGAACTTGTCCCTGTCCACTTCAAAGAAATGTTCCATGTCCACCCCGAAATGGTGGGCAATTGTGTAAAGCGCCTCCGCATCAGGAGTACGGTTGCCCAGCTCGTACTGGACATAAAGAGATCTGGTAAGACCGGCAACATCAGCCATGGCAGCCTGGCTCATATTCTTGTGCATTCTGAAAGTTCTTAAGTTACTGCCGATATTTTTTTGTGTGCTGATACGCATTTTTATTACCTCCTTTTATACAATAGAGTCGATTTCTGTCATAAAAGTGACATAAAAAAAGAAAAAATTTTCCTGGTACGGGCACCTAGCTCACAGGCACAAGTAATACAACTTTAAGTTTATTCAGTTTTTCAGCCCTCAGTTGTAAATTTAAGTTGAAGTTTATAAATGGAGGCGGGAACAAAATGGCTGAAATAAGAGAAAAATGTATTGACCCAAGTCTAAGAGCGCTGGACATGAAAGAAATGGGCAGAAGAATCAAGGAAAGACGAGTTGTGCTGGAAATCAGCAGAGAAAAACTGGGAAACCGTCTGGGAGTGACTCAGCAGTTCATTGCAGATATCGAATATGGTAAAAAAGGTATGTCACTGCAGAAACTTTATGCCATGTGCCAGATCCTTGGGGTGACAGCAGACTACATCCTGGCAGGAGAACGCCTTGATGAAAATGATGAAGAGGATCTTATGCGCGCAAGAGAGAAGGTAATGGATATTCTGTGCAGATGCGATGCTGACCAGCTGAGAGGCATCGGAAAGATTGCGCAGATTTATTCAGAGGGAATCCGGATGGATTAGCAAGCAAATTTTACAGGCAGGGAGCGTAGGGATACGCTCTTTTTTTATGCCCAAAGACAGAAAGGAGGAAGTAACCAATAATAATGAATACAAATATTAATAATATGACCAAGGCAGAACTTACGGAAATGTTATGGTCTTACCGGGATGAACTGGCACGCTATTTGTCTGTGTTTGACATAAGCCGCGACCAGGTGGAAGACGCATTACAGGATACAATGTTTGCCGCATGGAAGAATATTGACCAGCTCCGTGATATAAACAGCATGAAGAGCTGGTTATTTGCTATCGCCAGAAATATTGGTATAAAGTATGTCAAAATGAATAATAAGGATAAAATGCATAATGTCTGCTTCGAATCACTGATGGACAGATTCAGAGATGCAAACGTGCTTTGCGACCCTTACATTTATGACCAATTTACAAATACCCGTAAAGATGTTATTGTTGAAGTACTGGGATACCTTAGCCTCAAGGAGGCCAAAGTTGTGATACTTCATTACATCTACGGACACAAACTTAATGAAATTGCGCTGATGATAGGCGAAAGCTACGACAACACCAAACAGATTTCATCAAGAGCAATCAAAAAATTAAGAAAACACTTCAAGGAGGCAGAAAATGAACAATATTAAAAATGAAAACTTCACCTGCGAAAAGCTCAGAGAAATCCATATGAGCCAGGATCCGGGGGTTGATTTTACCAGAGAAAAATTTGATGCTGTCATAGCTGCCGCAGAGGCTGAACGCCTGAGACTCCGCCGCCGCAGAAAAATGATCCGCGCAGCGCTCCTGTGCCTGATGCTTGGTGCTGTCTGCAGCAGCCTGATCATAGGCATGTGCACATGGGAAAAAGCCACCGCCGACAACGACGACAAAACCAGAATTGTACAGCAGGGCGACAACTTGATTATCGGCAGCGGAATCGTGGGTGACAGCGAGACAGTTGGCGTAACCGTAGAAGAATACGCATCCATCGAGGACATACCTGAAGACATCAGAGAAAAGGCGCATTTTATTACTGCTGATGGGTTCGAGGTGGAGAAGGTGAAGGTTAGTAGAGACAGACTCTTTTGGTCAGTAGATACTATTTATGAATTATCTTCAGAGAATCTTATTGTAAGGGAAGATGCGATTATAGAAAGAGACAACTATAATAGAAATGTAATTAGTGGAGATAAAGAAATTGTAATTGAAGACGTCATAGTATATAAGCAGAAATTTGCAAATAATATTGTATTTTCGTTACAATTGGAAGACACATATGTCAGTGTAAGTCTAAACAATAATACTAAGCTAAAAATCGAGACCATATTAGAAGGCCTCGACATTATTTAGAACAAATTTGAATATGTTGTTGCTCTAGATTCAAGAGAATTTGTAATATCACGACTAATCACTTTCAGACGGTAGGAGGTGCCGTACACGAGGTTGTCATAAGTATGGCCAAAGACAAAAGAACTTGAGTTAATGCCATTGTTATAAAAAACATATTCATCATTTGTAGTATCATTTACCCAGGTTCCATTAACTAACTTTTGTAGATAAACAACTACACTGTATTCGTCAACAATGCCAGAAAAGTATACGGTAACATACGCGTCTGCAGTTGTTCCGCTAGTTCTTGAAATCTGAAAACCAACACTACTCGTACTCTGCGGTTCCACCATTTCCCCGCCTCCGGTGGCAGCAGATGCGCATAATGTAGACGACAGAAGCATAATAAGTATAAGGGCGCTGATTAATAATTTTCTTTTCATTTTTAAATTCTCCTTTTAATAAACTTCATTGAAATTTGCCCGGAAACATCTTTATTGATGTTTCTGTGTGCAAGAATAGCACGCAAAGCGTGCTGCGTCACTTCTGGACAACCACCGGGGACTGACTTTGCTGCCTTTGAGGAGGGTGGCAAGTACCGATAAAAAAACATCATACGAAACAATTTTAGGGGTTACATTTGACTGCAGATGTGGTATAATGTATATGGAAAAAAGTTAATTTTTTCACAAAATCCAATATTACATGAATTTCTTTAAGAATAATTCAAATAAGGAGGCAATTTCAAAATGAAAAAAATTGGTGTATTAGGCACAGGTACTATGGGTGCCGGCATTATCCAGGTTTTAGCTCAGAATGGCTATGAAGTAGTAATGAGAGCAAGAAGAGAATCCTCAATCGAAAAGGGTCTTGCTACAGTTAAGAAGAACTTAGACAAGATGGTTGCTAAGGAAAAAATGACTGCAGAAGAAGCTGAAGTTGTTTTCGGCAGAATTCAGGGTTCAACTGACATCAACATCATCGCTGACGCTGACCTTGTAATCGAAGCAGCAACAGAAGATATGGAATCCAAGAAGGCTTTATTTGCTGAATTAGACAAGCTTTGCAAGCCTGAAACAATCATCGCAACAAATACATCATCATTATCCATCACTGAAATCGCAGCTGCAACAGGCAGACCTGACAAGGTTATCGGAATGCACTTCTTCAACCCTGTTCCTGCTATGAAGTTAGTAGAAATCATCAAGGGTCTTGCAACTTCCGAAGAAACTAAGCAGACTATCCTTGATTTAACTGCAGCTCTCGGCAAGACTCCAGTAGAAGTTGCTGAAGCTCCTGGTTTCGTAGTAAACAGAATCCTCATTCCAATGATCAACGAAGGCGTTGGCATCCTTGCAGACGGCGTTGCTGATGCAAAGGGCATCGACACAGCTATGAAGCTCGGTGCTAACCACCCAATGGGACCTTTAGAATTAGGTGACTTAATCGGTCTTGACGTTGTACTTACTATCATGGACGTTCTTTACACAGAATACGGCGATCCTAAGTACAGAGCACACACTCTCCTCAGAAAGATGGTAAGAGCTGGTAAGCTTGGCCGTAAGAGCGGCGTAGGCTTCTACGACTACACAAAATAATAAATGAAACTTAAAAAACCTGCCTGCGGGCAGGTTTTTTTGTGTAAGGAAAACCGACTTGCCGTTACTGATGGTCTTGCGAAGGGCTCCCGCAGAACATTTCCATCCATAAAAAATGGCTTGTTTTTTTACGGATATGAGTATACAATAACTATGTATGACATTCGAACTCTATTCTGAAACAGGTTATATTCTTAAAAAAATTCAATTCTGAAAAGGTGTATTCTATGAGTGAAATAATTGAAATGATTGAAACAGAAGAAAAAGGTGGCGAAGAACGACGCCAGCAAGGTCCTTCCCAGGAACGTCCTGAAGTGGAAGGCATTCTTGAAATTCAGGAAGATAATGATTTCGGCTTCCTGAGATTCCAGAACTTTCTGACAAGTGATAAAGATATTTATGTGTCTCCGACACAGATAAGAAGATTCCGCCTGAAAACAGGGGATAAAATCCGCTGCATCACCCGCCTGCCTAAAGAAGGTGAGCGTTTCGGTGCGCTGCTTTACGTGCTGACTGTAAACGGGGATGAACCGGGCAAGGCCATCAGAAGACCTGATTTTGACGATCTGACTCCGGTTTTTCCTTATGAAAGACTGAGACTGGAAGATGGTACCAGAGACCTTTCCATGAGACTTATTGACATTGTTGCGCCTATCGGCAAAGGCCAGAGAGGCCTGATTGTGGCACCGCCTAAGGCCGGTAAGACAGTCCTTCTTAAAAAAGTAGCCAACGCCATCGAGCGTAACTATCCTGATGTGGAGCTCATCGTGCTTCTGGTGGACGAAAGACCTGAAGAAGTTACAGACATGAAGCGTTCACTCATCGGAGGTGAGGTTATTTACTCCACATTTGACGAACTGCCGGCTCACCATGTGCAGGTGGCCGAAATGGTTCTTGCCCGTGCACAGAGACTGGTTGAACACGGCAAAGATGTGGTAATATTATTAGACAGTATCACAAGGCTTGCAAGAGCCTATAATATGGTTGTTCCGAATTCAGGAAGAACCCTTTCCGGCGGCCTTGACCCTGCGGCTCTCCACAGACCTAAGAAGTTCTTCGGGGCGGCCCGCAAGATGGAAGAAAGCGGCTCAATCACTATTCTGGCAACAGCCCTGGTGGAAACAGGCAGCAGAATGGACGAAGTGATTTTTGAAGAGTTCAAAGGTACGGGCAACATGGAACTGCACCTTGACCGCAAGCTTTCTGAAAAGAGAATTTTCCCTGCGATGAGCCTTAACAAGTCCGGCACACGCCGTGAAGATCTGCTCATGGATCAGGAAGAAATGGAAGCAGTATGGGCAATGCGCCGCGCCATGGCAAACCGCCCTGCAGCTGATGTAACGGAAGAAATCGTTGAAAACCTGGCACACACCAGGACCAACAAGGACTTTATACAGGTAATTAAAAAAGTATTGATAGAAGATTAGAGGATTAATTATGGATTTGAAAAAAATATTTTTAAAAGATGCATGTCCTACGTCCATCGGCGGACAGGCTATAATGGAAGGTATCATGATGCGCGGTCCCAAGAGAACTGCCATCGCAATCAGACTTCCTAACGGCAAAATACATATGAAGACACAGCCTACTCCAAAGGGCAGCAAGTGGGGCAAAGTGCCTCTTATCAGAGGCGTTGTGAATTTTGTGGCGTCACTGGTGCAGGGTACTAAAACCCTAATGTACTCAGCAGATATTCTTGAGGCCAACTACCCTGAAGACTACCAGAAAGACAAGTTTGATGTCTGGGTGGAAGAAAAGCTTGGCAAGGAAAAAGCATGGAATATTCTCATGGTTCTGTCAGTAGTGCTGGCAATCATCATGAGCGTGGTTATCTTCATGCTGCTGCCGACAGTGGTTGTGGGCCTTCTCGGCAAAGTGACCGAAAACATTCTCCTGCTTAACCTGGCAGAGGGTCTTGCCCGTATGCTGATTTTCATCCTTTATATTGTACTCATCGCAAAGATGGAGGATATCAAGCGCGTGTTCCAGTTCCACGGAGCGGAGCACAAGACAATCCACTGCTTTGAAAACGGCCTTGAGCTCACACCGGAAAACGCACAGAGTTTCTACACACTTCACCCTCGCTGCGGAACCAGCTTCATGGTTTTCGTAATGATTATTGCGGTGCTGGTACATGCTTTCATGGGCTGGCCTAATGTGTGGCTGAGAATTGCCAGCAGAATCCTGGTGCTGCCTATTATTGCAGGACTTTCATATGAGCTGCTCAAGTGGGCCGGAAGAAGCGATAATATAGTAGTAAAAGCACTGAGCCTGCCTGGACTTTATGTGCAGAAGCTGACTACAAATGAGCCGGATTTTGACCAGCTGGAAGTTGCCATTGCAGCTACAAAGGCTGTGCTCAACGACGGTGATGATGTTCCATATTTCGAAGGAATCTGCGATCTGGAAGGAAGAGCTGTGGAAGGGGAAGTTGAGTATTACGACCCTGCAGTTTCCGACGGACCGGTTAAAAAAGAGGAAGAGTAATGAGTTTACCGCTTAAAGAACTTATAAATATCGGCGCCCAGCAGCTTCGTGATGCGGGAGTTGCCGATGCAGATATTGATGCAAAAGAGCTGCTCTGCTATATGCAGGGGCTGGACCGTGTGGGTCTCATGCTCCACTGGCAGGATGTGATGCAGGATAATCAGTGTGAGGCATATTTCGACCTGATTGCACGCCGTGCATCCCGTGTGCCTTTGCAGCACATTACAGGACGGCAGGAGTTTATGGGACTGCCATTCGATGTGAATGACAAGGTGCTGATTCCTCGTCAGGACACAGAAACCATGGTGGAGGACGCTCTGGAGCTGGCTGAAAAAGGAAGCCTCCGCAATCAGCCTTATGCCGACAGTCTGAAGAAAGGCGGCGATGTGCTGGATCTCTGCTGCGGCAGCGGGGCCATTGGTGTTTCCCTGGCAAAGCTTAACAGCAAGCTTCATGTAACCTGCTCAGACCTGAGCAAAGATGCTCTGGCCGTGGCAAAAGGCAATGCTGCCCTGAACGGATGCAGGAGCGTGAAATTTGTTGAAAGTGATATGTTTGCCGCATTTAAAGGCAAACTTGGAAATAAAAAATTTGACCTTATTATCTCCAACCCGCCATATATTCCGCCTTCAGTTATTGAAGGACTGGAGCCTGAAGTGCGGGACCATGAGCCTATGATGGCCCTGGATGGCGGCGAGGACGGACTGGACTTTTACAGACAGATTGCGGCCGCGGCGCCCGGCCACATGAAAAAGGGCGCCGTGCTGATGCTGGAAATCGGTCACGATCAGCGTGCCGCCGTGGAAGGTCTGCTGGGCGGCAGCGGCCGCTTTGAACGCATTATCGGCTTAACCGATCTGACAGGCAAGGACCGCATTGTGGTGGCACAGCTGGCCGGCAAATAACAAAAAAGTTGCAAAAAAACCGGAAAACATTGAAAAATAGCTTGCTTTCCGGGTTTTGATGTGATATAGTATAAAGGCTTGAGCACGTCTTGAGCAAAAATCTAGATTTTTGAGTATGCCGCAGAGGCGGCAGGAAAGGAAGACGAACATGAAGGAAGGAATCCATCCTGATTATAAGGAATGTAAAGTAACTTGCGCATGTGGTAACAGCTTCGTTACTAAGTCCATTAAGGAAGAACTGAGACTTGACGTTTGTTCACAGTGTCACCCATTCTTCACTGGTCAGCAGAAGTTCATCAACAGAGGCGGCCGTGTTGAAAAGTTCAAGAACAAGTACAACATTTAATCGTTCTTTCGATTATATGGCGGCGTTGCCGCAAGGTAAGAACGATTGCGAAATGCCTTTGGCATTTCTGAATAATCATCAAAAAAGAAAGCCGGAATTCAAAATTCCGGCTTTATTTATTGCCTTTGTTGTGCTAAAATAATAAGTTAGATAAGAATGTTCAAAAATAGATTTACATATTCAAATTTAAAGGTTTTAAGGAGATTGAAATGTTTGACAAACTGGATTTCATAGTTGAAAAATACGAAGAACTTTCCATGAAGGTTTCCGACCCTGATGTTATTGCCAATCAGACAGTATGGCAGAAGCACATCAAGGAAATGGGTGAAATGGAGCCCATCGTAAAAAAATACACTGAATACAAGAATGCCAAGAACAGCATGGCCGAAGCTAAGGAAATGCTGGAAATGGGCGACGAAGAATTAAGAGAACTGGCAAAGATGGAGATTTCCGATCTTGAAGATCAGATTCCTGCAATGGAAGATGAGCTTAAGATTCTTCTCCTTCCAAAGGACCCTAACGATGAAAAGAACGTAATTCTGGAAGTAAGAGCCGGTACAGGCGGCGAAGAAGCTGCTTTGTTCGGTCAGGACCTTCTCAGAATGTACCTCAGATATACAGAACGTCGCGGCTGGAAGGCTGAAATCATGGACGTAAACGATACAGGTATCGGCGGCATCAAGGAAGCCAGCGTGCTTATCAAAGGTAAGGGCGCATACTCCAGACTGAAGTACGAAAGCGGTACTCACAGAGTTCAGCGTGTACCTGCAACAGAAAGCTCCGGCAGAATTCACACTTCCGCAGCTACTATCGCAGTGCTTCCTGAAGTTGACGACGTAGAAGTA
>JAFQHT010000004.1 GCA_017397825.1 Bacillota bacterium
AACCCTCTCCAGTCAAAGGAAGACCTGGCATACGCAATATGGGATCAGCTCATCAGAATCGGCAAAGAGAAAGGAAATGAATAGATATGTTACTCACTGTAGACATCGGAAATACTAATATAACAATGGCCCTCATTGATGATAAAAACGACATCAGAGGTACTTTCAGAATTACAACCAAGGCACAGCGAACAAGCGATGAGTACGGCAGCCTGCTTATGGAATTCTGCCGGATGAGCAATGTTGCAGTAAGCGAAATCAAAGACGTTATTATTTCCAGCGTAGTTCCTAAGGTAATGTATTCTTTCAACAATTCAATCCGAAAATATATTAAAAAAGAACCTATCATCGTAGGTCCTGGAATCCACACAGGAATCAGCATCATGACTGATTTCCCTAAGGAAGTAGGCGCAGACAAAATCGTTGATGCAGCAGCAGTTTACCACCTTCATGGCGGCAATGCCATCGTCATTGACTTCGGTACAGCAACAACTTTTGACTACATCAATGAAAAAGGTGAGTTCCTTTACAATGTAATCATGCCTGGTCTGGAAATCAGCGCGCAGGCACTCTGGCAGCAGGCAGCCAAGCTTCCTGAAATTGAAATTTCCAAGCCTGCCAGCATTCTCGGCAAGAACACAGACAGCAGTATGCGTGCCGGCGTAGTTTATGGTTACATCGGAAGCACAGAATATATTATCCGCAAGATGAAAGAAGAAATCGGACGCGATGATATCAAGGTTTACGCAACAGGCGGGCTGGGACGTGTAATTTACAATGAAACTGACATGATTGATCATTACGATCCTGACCTTGCATTCAAGGGCATGAAGATTATCTACGACAAAAACAAAAGATAGAAACCAGAAATAAAAAACACAGCCGGAGCGATTGCCTCGGCTGTTTTGATGTCGGTATTAAGTTATTTCAGTTTAACGGATTTGTAGCTGCTGTATGAACCGAAGGATTTGGTTTCACCGTTGAGAACGAAGGCCTTTACTTTGTAGTAGTAAGTCTTGCCCTTGGTAAGCTTGGTGTTTTTGTAGCTGAGTTTTTCAGGGTCAGTGATGGTCTTTACTGACTTGTATGTACCGTTCTTGGAGGTTGCTCTGTAAATTCTGTAACCGTCAGCATATTCAACCGGTTCCCAGGAAATAGTAGCGGAAGTGGAGCTGGACTTCTTAACCTTGATAACAGGCTTGCCGGCCTTGAATGATACAGAGTCGTAAGCTGTGAATTCACCTTCCTGAACTTTGCCGTTGATAGTCTTGTAAGGTTTTACTTTGTAGTAGTAGGTCTTGCCCAGTTTAGGAACGGCATCGGTATATGTCAGTTCTTTTACATCAGCAACTTCTTCGTAAGTTCCTGTCTTGGAAGTGGAACGGTAAACTTTGTAGCCCTGTGCTGTAGGCGCTGCTTCCCAGGTGAGGGTTGCAGTATCTTTAGCTGCTCTTACAACTTCTAAGTTTGCAGCTGCTTCATCGTATGTGATGTAGCCGTTTTCCTTGGACTTGAAGTGGAGAACGTAAACTGTAGTAGTGTCGGCTGCTGCTTTACACTTGCTGCACTTGATTTTTAATGCAGTCTTGTTTGCGCCTAAAGGATTGTGCTGGTAGTATGTCCAGTATCCGTAGTACTTACCCTTGTAATTTCCTTTGTCAGTACCTGCAAGGGAAACATGGAAATCAGGTTTAGGACAATCTGCATTGTTGCAGTGATAGAGGAAGATATCTCCTGGCGCAATGTGTCCCTGATTGAGGGAAGTAGGGAAACCTTCATAAGAAGCATAATAGTAGTTTGTCTTTACTTCATAAACTTCCACCCAGTCGTTTTCAATAAGGTAGTCGGCATAGTCTCTTGCAGAATAACCATATTTTCTGCTTTCGTCTGTCGGAACACCGCCGGCTTCAACACAGGCTCTTACAAAAACAACACAGTCATCTGTATCCTGTGAATCACTCATTGTATTTGCCTTTGCGTATTCCAGCGCTTTAGCAGAACTATAGTCTGCAATGTCTGCCTGTTTTGCAAATGCAGGCGCTGCAGTAAAGCACATGGTCACCATAATGCACATTGCAAGAAGTGCGATGTATATCTTTCTTTTCATTTAATCTTTCCTCCTTATTAAAGTCAGAATTCTTTTAATAAATAATTAAGTAATTATATCATATTTTTCGGGATAAAGAAAGGCTTTCGTGAAATGCATTTTTTTAGCCGTGAAATGTATAAAAAACTAAAAATGTTGACTTTAATGGCTAAAAATGATAATATACA
>JAFQHT010000038.1 GCA_017397825.1 Bacillota bacterium
ACTCCCTGATTCCAGCCATATTCATGGCCTTGCGGTTCATATATTCTATGGAATTCTTCTGGTCTATGAGCACCATAGCTGCCGGTGATGATTCAATGATTGAATAACGGAGCCTGCTCTCAGCTTCAGCCTGTGCCGCTCTTTTCCGGAAACTGATGAGCATATATACAGCAACTGCTATCAGTACACCGATAATTACAGCCATGGCAATTCTGAACAGCTGGCGATAATCGACAGTGGCGAAACTGAACCATTTATTGTATAAATCGTCATAAACAGATGATGTACGCAGACTGGACAGAGTTTCATTTACATTATTACAAAGCTGACGGTCTCCTTCTCTTACAGCAATTACAATATCAGCAGAATCAATATAATTATTTATTATTTCAAACTCATCGGTACGGCCTGCTTCTTCAAGATTCCACAAAATACCTTCCTTGATGCCTGCAAGCAGTTCAGCTCGTCCGTCAAGGAGCATTTCCATACTTCTTTCCTGATTACCAGCTGAAATAATTGTTTTACCCATCTTAGTTAATGAACTTCTGCGGATAAAGTCAAATTCAACTATAATACTTCCTCTGAGAATGTTTGTACTATGGTATTTTTCTGCCGCATTGTTGGATGCAACCATGCAGATATTAGTTGTTGAAAGTGGGTCGGTAAGAAGTACATTGTAATCAAATATGTTGTCTTCAATAACACCGAGAACCATGTCAATTTCACCCTTTTCAAGTTTTTCCATAGCTTCATTGGTAGTTCCGAAAGGAATATATTCAAGAACAAGGTCTGTCCTGGATGCAATAAGATTCAGAATATCTACATTGAAACCATCGGGTTCTTCATTGCTGTCAACAAACTGAAAAGGTGAAAAATATGCACAATAACCAACCTTGATGTTAGTCGTCAGCGCTTCTGCTTTTTAGCAGCTTAAACCTGCGAAGGAAGATGTAATAATAATTATTGTAAACAGTAATGTAAAAATCCGCTTCATTCAAGCTGCCTCCTTTCGCAAAAAAAACATTTATACAAACTATTCTGCTTCTAACCAATGCAAAAAATATGCCGCAGAACCTTTTTTTAAGAATGGCTTGATTCCAATGATTGCAGAAATTATCCATTCCCTTCTTTATATATTATACTGCAAATTTTGCAGTTTTGTATGCAAATTTTGCAGTTTTGTGCATGAAAAAAATGCCACCTGAGGTAATTTCAGGCGGCATTGCTGTCTGATTGTTACTTATTCTTTTGCGGCCATTACTTTCTTCATCACTGCCCAGTACGGAGCAACTTCATTGATAAACAGATGCTCCCTGGTAGTGTGTGCACCTGTTGCCGTCGGTGCGTATCCTGCTGCATCCATGTCAGGAATCCTGCCGACAATAACCCCTGCTTCCACGCAGCCATGGGTCTTCTGCACGCACATATCCTTGCCGAAAAGCTCCTTATATGCTCTGGCGAATTTAGGGATAAAAGTGGAATCCTGTCGTTCAGGCCATCCGGAATAGCGGTCGTATTCTTTCAGTTCCATTCCAAGCATCTTCGCCATAAACACATATTTTTCAAACATCAGTTCCTGGTCAGGGTCGCTGGATGAACGTGTGGAATAGTCAAGGAAAAATTCTCCGTTTTCATTAAACCAGGCCTCATGGATTGCTCCCGATGAAATTACTGTAGCAAAATTCACGGTATCGTTTCTGTGCTGGCCGGTGCGGATAAGGCTCATAATCCTGCCCATTTTTTCCGTATCTTCCGGTGTGGCTGCACTCATGCCCTGCTCTGCAGTCACTTCTTCCACGGACATTGCCAGGTCAGGATCATATGCAGCAAAGATCTTTTTAATCATATCAAAACGCTTATCCAGCGCTGCTTTTACTGCCTCACCGCTGCCTTCAGATACTGCAATTACAGCATTTGCTTCTTTGCAGATGGACTTACCCACACTTGTCATGGAGCAAAGCTGTGCCTGCAGGCCTTCCTCAAAAATGCTCACAATCAGCTCACCCATGGTGTTTATTGCACAGGCACGATTTTTGTTTATCATCATGCCGGAATGTCCGCCAAGACCGCCAAAAAGCTTTATTTTAAGAAGATTGCTTCCTGGCGCAACAGGTTTCATTTCGTATGTCTTTTCAATTTTACCTGCGATTTTGCCCGCTGTACTTGTACAGAGCAGGTGGCTGTCGCCGCAGTCCATATTTATCATTCTGCGGGCCTTAATCTTAGAACAGTCAAATTTGCGGCTGCCGATAAGGCCGATTTCTTCTTCTACAGTAAAAAGCAGTTCCAGCGGCGGATGAGGAATCGGCTGCCCGAATCTTCCGTCTGCCAGTGCCAGCATGGTTGCGATGCCCACACCGTTGTCAGCGCCAAGAGTTGTACCACAGGCATAAATTTCATCACCTTGGCGGCGCATCTGAATCGGATCTGTATCGTAATTGAATTCCACACCATCATCGACCGCAGCGACCACATCCATGTGGGCCTGAAAAAGCACTGCAGGCTGCTCTTCATACCCCTCTGTTGCCGGCACATTCATAAATACATTGCCAGCCTCATCCACATCGCACTTAAAGCCGCGCTCCTTGGCAAAGCCCTTCAGAAACTCAATCATTCCTGCTTCGTTGCCGCTTTCCCTTGGAATCGCAGTGATTTCACCGAACCAGTAAAAAAACTCCGCCGGCTCCAGACCTTCAAGTAAATCATATTTGTATTCGTACATCATATCCATCCTCCTGTATTCAGGTTATAGGCACATTGTACCACAAATAATATTTTTTTCAATAAAAGCTTTCTCTTTGTATGACCCGTCAGTAACTCCTCATTTTGTCCTCGTCGCAGAAAGTGATTAAAATGGTTTGCTTTATTCGCAGAGAATTAAACAAACTCGCCTTCGGCTCGGACAGTGTTTAATTCTTAGCTGCTCATATGCGCAAGCCCATTTATCACTTTTGCTGCTCCTGCGAACTCGTTCCAAGCTCTTTCATCAGCAATTACTGTCTGCTTTTTTGCTTTAAAATATCCGTATATGCAAGTACATGATTCTGAACGGTTTCCGCAGAAGCAGCAAGGAATTACAAGTGATTTTGCGCAT
>JAFQHT010000039.1 GCA_017397825.1 Bacillota bacterium
CTGAAAAAAATTGCCCTCCTGATGGATATTACCAGTGAGAAGCTTTTCACCAAAGGAGATATTGCAATGTTAAGTACTGCTCAGTTTGATACTCTTGCAGCAAAATATATGGACACCATTTATCGTTTTGCTTTCAGCTGGCTGAAGTCTCATGCCGATGCGGACGATGTGACTCAGAATGTTTTGCTGGCCCTTTACAGGGCAGAGTATGTGTTTGAAAGTGAAGAACATGTGCGTAACTGGCTTATGAAAGTTACTGCCAATGAGTGCCGCAAATTATGGAGACGGCCTTTCCGCAGCCATGAGAATATTGACGATTACGCTGAAAAGCTGGTATTCAAGCAGCCTTCATACCAGGAATTGTTTGAGGCAGTCATGGGGCTGGATAAGGCGAAGCGCCTGGTGGTGGTTCTTTACTATGCAGAGGGATATTCCATAAAGGAGATTTCTGAAATCCTGGAAATTCCTGAGGGCACAGTGGGAACCCGTCTGACGAGGGCAAGAGCGCAGCTGAAGCAGTATTTGAAAGAAGAGGAATCAAATGAGTGATAAGGATATGATTTCAAAGGCCTTTTCAAGCCTTAAAGCTCCAGACGATACTCTGGAAAGGATACATGAAAAAATGAATAATGAGAGCGGAAAAAGGGGCGTTTTCAGACATAAAAGACTGTCACCTGTGCTGGTGGCAATTCTGGTGCTGGTGCTGGGAACCGCCACAGTTTATGCAGCAAAGGCGTTTCAGCTTGGCAGCTTGTTCGGAGGCACAGAACCTGAAGAGGGGTTTGTTATAAGTGCACCGTTTAAGGGAGAAAACCCGGTTACAGGCTTTGTTCACGACGGAATCGACTTCATCGCTGAAGAGGGTACGCCTGTACTGGCTGCAGCCCGCGGAAAGGTGCTGACTGCGGAGTTTGACAATAAAAAGGGATATTACATCGAAATTGCCCATGAAGAGGGATATTCCACTCTGTATGCCCACCTGAAGGAACTGAAAGTTTCTGCCGGTGACATGGTAAACCAGGGCGATGAAATCGGCAGTGTGGGTAAGACCGGCCAGGCGACAGGCCCTCATCTTCATATTGAACTGTATAAAGATGGAGCACTTGTGGACCCGGGAGAATACATTCAGATAAGCGAAGATAATTGAGAAATGCAAAGCGGCGGTTCAATCCACCCTTGACACCGTGAATAATACTTGCTAAAATATCGTTAAATTGTTAAGATTGCGTTAAGAAAATGCACATTACAAACAATTAAACGACTTGATTTCGACAGCAAGGTAATTAATTTTTATGCTGCCATAAACAGGCAGCTTTTTTATTTTCCATGCTGGGTACAGGTTTGCATTTAAAGGAGATATTCAAGATGGATATACACGCTGAAAATAAGAGAAAGAAAGGCTTCAGTGCCAGTATGTTCCTTGTGACCATTGGTATCGTATACGGAGATATCGGCACTTCACCGCTGTACGTTATGAAGTCCATAGTATCCGGAAACGGGGGCATCGGACATATTGATGAACAATTCATTATAGGCTCTCTTTCACTGGTTATCTGGACAGTAACACTTCTGACAACTGTTAAATTTATTCTGATAGCACTGAAAGCAGACAACCATGGTGAAGGCGGTATTTTCGCACTTTATTCGCTGGTTAAAAACTATGGGAAATGGCTGATAATTCCGGCAATGCTTGGCGGGGCAGCACTGCTGGCAGACGGTGTCCTGACTCCTGCGGTTACAGTAACAACAGCTGTGGAAGGTCTTCGCAGTATAGAAGTTATGAACAGATTTCTCGGCGAAGGACAGTGGAAAGTAGTTGTAATAACTCTGGCAATTATTTTCGTACTGTTTTCTGTTCAGCACGCAGGCACCAGCAAAATCGGCAAAGCTTTCGGACCGTGCATGCTGCTGTGGTTTTCTTTTCTGGGAGTAACAGGTGTGATTATGGTTCTTCAGCATCCTGCTGTGCTGAAAGCATTCAATCCGGTTTATGCAGTGCAGGTATTGCTTAGCCCGTACAATAAAGCAGGGCTTATGATTCTGGGAAGTGTATTCCTGGCTACAACAGGTGCGGAAGCGCTTTATTCAGACATGGGACATGTGGGGCGAGAAAACATATATATCAGCTGGCCGTTTGTTAAATCCTGCCTGATTCTCAACTATATGGGGCAGGGAGCGTGGCTGATTAACAATATGAGCAATAGTGCGCTTCAGGGCATTCAGGACCTTAATCCTTTCTTTGAAATGCTGCCTGGCATGGTCCGTCCAGTGGCAGTTATTCTGAGTACCATGGCGGCAGTAATAGCATCTCAGGCACTTATTACCGGTTCATATACTCTTGTTTCGGAAGCAATTCTGCTTGATCTGCTGCCACATCTGGAAATACGTTATCCGGCTGATACGAAAGGTCAGTTATATGTGGCGTCAGTAAACAATCTGCTCTGGATCGGCTGCAGTTTCGTTGTACTGTTCTTCAGATCAGGGCACAGGATTGAGTCAGCATACGGCCTTACAATTACAGTAGCAATGCTGCTTACAACAGTGCTGCTTTATGCGTATTTAAAACATATACGTGGACAGAAAATACTGGCATGGGTCATGATGATTGTTTTTGGGCTCATTGAAATGGTTTTCTTTGTGTCATGTCTTGGAAAGTTCCTTCATGGAGGTTACTTTACTGTAATACTGACTCTGGTTATTATGTTGCTGATGATTATATGGCACCGCGGCACAAAACTGGAACAGAAATACCGTACGGATCTGAAGATGAGAGAACATGTGGAAGCCCTTGTAACTCTTAAAAACGATGAAAGTATTTATCCTATGGCACAGAATCTGGTATATCTTGATAATGGAAAGGATACAGAGTTCATCGACAGGGACATTTTATATTCAATACTCGACAAAGACCCTAAACGTGCGCAGGCTTACTGGTTTGTAAGTGTGAATGTACTGGATGATCCGGATACAATGAATTACCAGGTGGAAACATACGGTACAGACTGCATATTCCGTATAAGGTTGAATCTTGGATTCAAATGCAGTCCTCGTGTCAATGTTTATTTGCGTCAGATTGTGCAGGATCTGCAGGTGAGCGGAGAATTGCCGCTGCAGGATAAAAAATATTCGATTTATGGCGGATCCACAGTGGGTAATTTCAGATTCTGTATAATACACAAATCAGTGCCTACCAAGTCTGAACTGGCGACAGTGGATGAGTTCATTCTCAACGCAAAGTATGCAGTCCGTCAGGTTGCTGGTTCCAGAGTAAAATGGTATGGCCTTGACAATTCTTCACTGATTGTGGAAAATGTTCCTCTGATTATTACACCGGGAAGAGCGGAAAGAAGAATCCCGCGGTATAATCCGAATGACAATAATGACGGTAAAGAAAAAACAGAATAGCAAGATATTAAAAAACCTGCAGGCAATGTAATTACAACAGCGCTTGCAGGTTTTTATAATTTTTAATACCCCTTTTAATATTTCAATTCTGAAAACTACTCAATATCCAGTTCAATCGGCTCGTCAAGATGCTCGGAAACGTACTTGCCGTTCTTTTTTCTCTGGCGGACGCACTCGGTCAGCAGATATTCGATCTGTCCGTTGATGGAGCGGAAATCGTCCTCGGCCCAGGCGGCAAGCTGATTATACAGTTGTTCTGAGACCCTCAGAGGAATCTGCTTCTTAGTTTTTTCTGCCATGAATTAGTACAAACTTCCGCTGTTTACAATGGGCTGAGCGTCTTTGTTGCCGCAAAGAACTACCAGCAGGTTGGAAACCATAGCGGCCTTTCTTTCTTCGTCAAGTTCTACTATATCATTTTCGCTGAGCTTTGCAAGAGCCATTTCAACCATGCCCACTGCACCGTCAACGATCATCTTGCGGGCATCGATAATTGCGGATGCCTGCTGTCTCTGGAGCATTACTGCTGCGATTTCAGGTGCGTATGCAAGGTAGGTGATGCGGGCTTCGATTACTTCAAGACCTGCATTTTCAACCTTAGACTGGATTTCGTTGCGGATTCTTTCGGCAACTACTTCACTGGAACCTCTCAGGCTGCCTTCGTCTGCGATACCGTCGCCTGTGGTATCAACGCCGGGAGCCACGTCGTAAGGGTAGAGTCTTACGATGTTACGGAGAGCACTGTCGCACTGCAGGGAAAGGTATTCCTTGTAGTTGTCAACATTGAAAACTGCTTTGGCTGTGTCTGTCACGCGCCACATTACAGCAATACCGATTTCAACAGGGTTGCCCAGGCAGTCATTGATTTTCTGGCGGTTGTTGTTGAGTGTCATGATTTTAAGGGAAACTCTCTTGCCTACTGCTTCGCTGCTGTTTGCAGCAACTGCGGCAGCTGCTTCTGCGGCATCACCTTTGCGGCCCACATCTCCGCTCTGATTGAGCTTGGTCTTTGCAGCCGGGTTAACTGCTGTGCAGAAAGGATTCACCCAGTAGAAACCTTCGCCCTTAAGTGTACCTATGTACTTGCCGAAAAGTGTGAGAACCAGTGCTTCCTGCGGTTTAAGAACTTTAAGTCCGCAGAGAAGTATCCAGCCAAGAGCGCACCAGATGATGCAGATTGCCAGAATCAGAATGCTCAGGATTGGCGGAAGAAAGTATCCTCCGAAGTTGAGTACGCCGACAATGCCAAGGACTGCAATTACGTACAGTGCCAGTACCAGAAGAAGCATCATCATACCATGTTTTTTGCCGTTTAAAATTTTTTCGTCCATATTTCAAATCCTCCCTTTATGTAATTTATTGGTTGAATAAATGATATCATTTTGATATCATAATGTCAACAAAAAAAGAAAGCAGATATGTTAATATTTTTTAACATTCTGTGTTAGAATTACTTTCTTTAAATTTCAGTGGCTTGAGGATATAATGCATTAGCAGGGAGGTATGAAAAGTATGATTGATATGAATTTAAAGTATTTCAGAAAAAGATCTGGAATTACTCAGGAGCAGCTTGCTGCGCGGCTTTGTGTAAGCAGGCAGACGCTGGCAAAGTGGGAAAACGGCGAAGCTTCTCCCAACATAGAGGACTGCATAAAGATGGCAGAGATTTTTAAGATAAGTCTGGATGATCTGGTAAAGGACATGCCGGAGGATGAACTGCCGCTGATAGCACCGCGGGGCAAGCATTTTTTCGGAGTGGTGACAGTAGGTGAGCGTGGGCAGGTGGTAATACCCAAAGAAGCCCGCGATATTTTCGGCATATCGGCCGGTGACAAGCTGCTGGTGCTGGGGGATGAGCAGCAGGGCATAGCCATTGTGAAGCCAGACGAATACGAAAGCTTCGCACGGCACATACTGGAAGGCCTGAAAAAGAGAGGGGATATTTAATATGAAAACAGCCATTGAAATTAAAGATGTGACAAAAAAATTCGGTGAAAAAACTGCGGTGAATAATCTCAGCCTGAATATCATAGAAGGTGAGTTATTCGGTCTGCTGGGCATCAACGGAGCAGGTAAGACCACACTGATCAGAATGATAAGCGGTCTGCTCGAACCGACAACCGGGGAGATCAGTGTCTGCGGGTTCAGTGTCGCCCGTCAGCCGGAAAAAGTAAAGAAAATCATGAACCTTTCCACCCAGGAAACTGCGGTGGCACCGAATCTTAAGGTAAAGGAAAATCTGGAACTTATGGGAGGCCTCTATGGGTTAGCCGGTGAGGTGTTGTCGAAAAATGTCGAATGGGTAATCAAAGAGTTCAGACTTGAAGAAGTTCTCTGCGAAAGGGCAAAGAACCTTTCCGGCGGCTGGCAGAGGCGGCTGAGCATTGCCATGGCTCTGGTAAGCCGGCCTCAGGTCCTTTTCCTTGATGAACCGACGTTGGGCCTTGATGTAATAGCAAGAAGGCAGCTCCACGAAACTATCAAAAGACTGAAAAGATCCATGACCATCGTGCTCACTACTCATTATCTGGAAGAAGCAGAGGCTCTGTGTGACCGTATAGGAATTATGAGCAGAGGTTGCCTGAAGGCTGTGGGCAGTCCGGGAGAACTACAGATGCTGGCGGAAGCAGATAATTTTGAGGATGCATTTGTAAGACTTGCGGGAGGTGAAGATTATGAGCAGTAAAATAAGGGCCTTTGCGTTAAGAAACGTCAAGGAAATTATCAGGGAACCACTGTCATATATCTTCGCGCTGGGTTTTCCTGTGGTGATGCTCATTATAATGACCATCGTCAATGAAAGCATACCGGCTGAAGCAGGCATTGATATTTTCAGAATACAGAAACTTGCACCGGGCGTGGTGGTATTCGGGTTCACATTTGTGATGCTTTTTACTACCATTCTGGTGTCAAAGGACAGAGGCAGTGCTTTCATATACAGAATGCAGGCGGCACCTGTAACCGGGGGCCAGTACCTTGCGGGATATGTACTGCCGATTGTAGCTCTTGGAATTCTGCAGTGTTTTATTACTTACGCAGCGGCAGTTGTGACGGCTGCTGCGGCAGGCGAAGAAATAAGCCTTGCAGGCCTTGTATTTTCAATGATTCTGCTGATTCCATCCCTTGTAATGTTTACAGCGCTTGGAGTGATTTTTGGCTGCATCTGCGGCGAAAAGGCAGCGCCGGGAGTAAGTTCCGTACTCATTACCGTTGCCACAATTCTTGGCGGTGTATGGATGGATATCAAAGCAGTAGGCGGCGTGCTCTATGATATTGCCGGCTGGCTTCCGTTTATGCCGGCGGTGGAGCTGGCAAGGGGAGCTGTGACAGGCGCAGGCGATTCTCAGCTGCAGTATCTGGCAATTACAGTGGTATATGCAGCAGCGGCAGTGGTGCTGGCAGCTGTGGTTTTCGGGAAGAGGATGCGGAAAAAGTAGTGTAATAACAAAAACAGCATGACCTGCGGCTCATGCTGTTTTTGCAATTAAGGATAGGTTATATGATTTATGCCGCATCATTCACACCGGAGAAAGCGTTGACTTTATCCTGCATGTAGAAATCAGTGCGTGCTTGACCTGTTTCAATGATGGTGCCGTCGTCCGGTATTCTTAAATCTTTAGGTGGAGCCATACCATCAGGCATCTTCATACCATCAGGCATCTTCATATCCTCAGGCGGCTCCATGCCTTCCGGCATTTCAGGGCACTGCTCAGGTCTGAAGTCTTCAGGCGGTTCCATGTCTTCAGGCGGTTCCATGTCTTCAGGCGGTTCCATGCCTTCAGGTCTCTGACCACGGCCGCCGCCTCCGAAACCACCTGGACCTCTGCGTACATCTGTACCTGTGTAGCTTTGCTGTTTTCCTCCGACGAATACGTTGTAAGTGGCTTCGGCTTCAAAATCAGGAGAGGAAATCACCGCACCCATATATTTTCTTCCATTACCTGCGAGCACAGGGTCATCATCGGGATCGAAGCTGAACACGGCCTGCCCGTCAGCAGTTTTAACAGCAATATCGTCTCCGGAGTCTTTATAGGATGCAAACTGCAGATTCATGGTAATCTGCGCAGAATCACTTTCGGCCCAGTCCATGGTGGACCCAAGCGCAATGACAGTACCGCCGTTCACATAAGAACCCATATCGCTGTCAAGACCTGCATCGGCAGCCGGATTTGCAGAAGCGACAACTGTACCACCGTTGATCACAAGCCAGCCGTTGGAGTCTATACCATCACCCTCGGCGCCAAGTCCTGCAAGAATATGAAGATTTCCGCCGTTAATAGTGGTAACTGAGACACCATCTTCATTGGTATTTATACCGTCATTATCAGAAAAAATATTGATATTGCCGCTGTTTATGGTCAGATGAAGCTCTGTATCAAGACCTTCATTATCTGCATTTATATTAAGTACACCTGTGCCGTCAGATTCACCTGATATATTCATGGACATGTAGGAATAAACTGCACCGTCCTGCTTCCAGAGTTTTTCTTCATCCGGACCGTCCTCATAGATGCGGGCAACATGAGAACCGGTAATATTGTTTTCACTGCCTTCAGCAATAATAATTGCAGCACCAGCACCGGCAGTGTTTACATCAGCGGAGGCTGTTTCAGCAGACCAGCCGTTGTCGCACTCATAAACATTAAGAAAAAGAATTGCAGGAGCAACGCTGCAGCTGATGTCTGCATTATCGAGAATGAGGGCCACTCCGGCTTCAGGATTTGTTTCTGCATCTTCGCCCAGGTCGACGCGGACCTGGCCTTCTGAAAGATGACCGGTCAGGCGGTAAGTACCTGGCTTGGTTATATTTACAACTGTATGGGCAACAGCTTCTTCGGCTGTGTGGCGTTCATGCTCTTCGCCTTCGCCATAAGGATTACCGCTGTCATAAGCAGTTTTGTCTTCGTAATAGATGATGTCATGGCTAAGAAAGACGGGAGCACTGTTGTCTTCGGGTATCTTTTCGTCATTGATTGTAATCTGTGTGTCGGACAGGCTTATGAGTATTTCACCGGAGTCCTCGTCTGCGGGAGCTTTGCAGCCGGTAAGGGATACAGACAGGGCGAGTGTGAGCATCAGAGCTGCGGGTTTAATTATTCCTTTCATGTAAGTTAGTCCTTTCCTGAGGATTATTATATGAGTAAATTATCTGCCCAAAATCTGAAGATTATGTGTCGGCAACAGGTTTGTTTTGTAAATATTGCATGGCGGCGCGGGCTGTGCTAAAATGTTTCTCAGAACAATTTCAGAAAGAAGGTATTCAGAAATGATTTTTAATATAGAAATTCCTGAAAATGCTCTTGAAGCAGCAGAAAAAATCACAGAAGAATTAATCGAACAGGGAATCCTTCCCGGTCTTGCAGTGCTGAGAATAGGAAGCCAGCCGGAGCACGTGGCCCTTGAGGAGGAACTTGTCACAAAGGCAAGAAACTTTGGCATTGCAATCGAAAAGTATATCATGGATGAAAAATCAGCTGAAGAGGATGTAATCGATGTAATTTATGTCCTTAACTACGATCCTAAAATCCACGCTGTTGTGATGCCGGGACCTCTGCCTGAACATATGGATGAAGTCAATGTGAGAGGTTTCCTCGGTGACAGAGGTAAGGCAGTGACTGGAAGTGCTGATGAGCTCCTTTTCCTTGCTGCATCCATGGCAAAAGCATCATTATAAGCCGGACGCAACTTCAGGTTGACAAAGTTCCATCTTACATTGGTGGACTGTAAACCGGCCCTGATGCTACAATCTGTATATAAAAATACAGACAACAGGAGGTAAGGATATGAGTTTTAATCAGCAGCTGGCAGCGCTCCGTAAAGCCAGAGGAATATCACAGGAAAATCTTGCAGACATGCTGGGAGTATCCCGCCAGGCAGTGTCCAAGTGGGAGACAGGGGAAACCCAGCCGGAAATGGCCAATCTCCTTGCCCTTTGCAGTATACTGGAAGTGTCACCGAACCAGCTCATGGGGTGGGAAGCAGAAGATACTGAAGAGGCAGCAAGTGAAACTGCTATGCCGCCTGCACCGCGAAAAATGTCTAAATTTGTCGTTACGCTCGCAGTAATATGCGTGTGCCTGGCTTTAGCTGCAGGAATTCTGATTGGTAAAGGAGAATCCGGACCTGCTGAACCGGCAAGTCCGCTGGAAGGCAGGGAAAGTATAACAGTAACAAGCTTTATATACGATTTCAGACCGGGTCAGATTCTGGAACTGAGAATGACTTTCATGCCGACTATTGCTGACGAAAGCCTGACATATGAAATAATAAGACTTGATAATGCAGGAAACACGAAGACATATGAGGCCTCATACAAGGATGGTGTCTGCGTCGCCGACGTGGAAACAATAGGCTGGGACTGGGCAACTTACAATCTCAGGGTCAGCGACGGCGAAAACTTCCTCAGCTGCCCGTTATTTAAGGTAAAGGACGATAACGATTACTCATACACGCACGAGGAACTGTGGAAGCAATAAAACAAAATACTCAGAACAGCAGAGCGGGCAGCCCTGCTGTTTTAGTTTGCATCAGAAGTTGACAAGGGAAAGGAGCAGGCGTAAGATGAAAGGGTATATTGATTCCAGGTATAATGGGAGGACAGAGGATGAAAAAGAAAACAATATACCTCATAATTTTTATCGCAGTATTACTGGCGTTCTTTTTATTGACATTACAGTCAAGTGGGCCGAATGTGCCAAAAGAACAGTCAATATCGGGGAAAGAGTGTAAAAGTATTGTAAAGCAGCTCACAACACCGGAGTACAGCGATAAGGAAATTAAACAGATGATAGAATCAAGCGTAACTCAGGAAGAACTTGCTGATATAATAAAAACACCTGCCGACATTATCAGCCTCTTTAATGTGATTGATTATGCTGAACATGAAGTAGACGATAATTGTAACCATTTTGACGAAGATGTAATGGTAGACTGGGGATTCATATGGTCTTCATCCAAGGTGTACGAAAACAGAAGCGGCAACTGCGGCGGTACTTCTACCATTGTAAATTATCTGCTCAAAGACGATTTTGCAGAACAGGGATATGTGGAATACAGTAATCATCTGAGCGGCGGACATATATTCAACTATTTTAAACTTGATGATTATTACATAATGTGTGATTTTGCCGGCCCAATGGACTACCGTGCAGGTGATATTGACCCCAAAACAACTCAGTATATGGTATATATTACAACTGATCCGCAGGATTTCGGAAATTATTATGTGACACATGATTCTGCATTTACAGAAGGCAGCAACGAAGGTTTAGGTGCACTTCTTTTCATGTATGAAAGACAAGGTGTCAAACTGCCTAAAGGAAGACGTTGTTATGAAGATCATGGAAATGATTATTGGAGCGTGCTGCCGGAGCAGTATAAGGATAAATATATTTTATTGGCAGAGCGGCAGGGCATAGAATTTGAATGGGAATATTTCGATGAAAGCCTGTGGCCAGAAGAAACAAAAGAATATGATATATCTTAAGACGGGAAATGTGACATGAGAAGAACGATTAAATACACGATGGAGAATAAAATATGAAAAGACGAACTTTAATAGTATGTATTTTGATATTATCACTGGTTTTAGGGGAGACATGTTTCGCTTTTGCTGCGACCAGTTCTTCGGATAAGCCGAAGGCACCGACAATGAACTCCGCCGTTCTTGCAGACGACGGATCTGTTGACGTGGTCTGGAGCAAAGTTTCCGGTGCGGACAAGTACGAAATCTACAGAGCAACTTCCAAGTCGGGTAAATACACAAAGATTGCCACAGTAAGTTCCAATAACCGCATTTATAACGACGCAGATGTGGAAGATTACAAGAACTATTATTACAAGCTGAAGGCTGTGGATGATGGGAAGAAGTCGGCGTACAGTAAGGTGGTGTCTGCGTATGTGGAAGGGGATAAAATAGATAACCGCAATATCCAACTTTCAATTCAGTTTGAAAATGGAGAAAAGATTACTATGCGTGCAGGCGATGGAACATCTACTACTGCGTGTCCTTTAAACTGTACCTTGAAGTATAATGGCAAGATAACTGATGATTACAAAATATTTTATGATAAAGAGAATGTCACAATAAAAAAAGGTACAAATGGAAGAATACAGATTAAACCTAAAACAGCAGGGTATTATTTGTTTACATTTGCAATTGGCGAAGAAAAAGGCACTTTTTCATATAATGCAGAACTTTCTGAATACAGTGACTTAACATTTACCTGGAAGCAGGGCGAGGCAGAGCAGGATAGTATGTCTGTGAAAATTCCTGAACTCAAAGAGTCTGTATTGACGATTAAATATAAGGGCAAAGTAATAAAAGATTTTAAAGTAACTACTTCTAACAAAAATGTGTGTACAGTAAAAAAGAATGGCAGCAAAGTTACTGTTACAAACAAAGCTCCCGGTAAGTGCAATATTACGGTTAGTTATAAAGGACAGAAGACTGTATTCAAATGGATTGTAAAAGATGGTAGTGCTACTGAACCTTATAATTTTGTTGACGGTGTTCCAGTATCGAATTCTTTGCCAAAAGAACAAGCAAAAACTGCAATTGGGAAATTGGCTGATGCTCAATATTCAAAAAAAGAAATTAAAGAAATGGTAAAAGCAGATTTAACACTTGAAGAGGCTGCTGATAAAATTTCAACTGCACAGGATGCAGTAAATTATCTTTTTGAAAGAGGATACCACTCTGACTATTCATATAATCCGTATATGGAATACAATGGATATGGATGGGGCTGGAATCTTTCTGCAGATTTCACTTATGAACATAATGCTGGAGTATGTGGAGGAATAAGCAATCTTATGAATCGTCTTCTCAAGGGTGACTATGATTCACAAGGGTATGTTCAGGTAGACGGCCATGTGTACAACTATTTCTACAATGATGGAGTCTATTTTTACTGTGATTTTGCTAATTTGCAACAATTTAATTTCAGAAACTATAAGAATGGTACTACATATTCAGTGCCCGCATATATGTTGTTTGTAACAGATAACCCTGGTGAATATGGTAAGTATTCGATAAAAATAAGGCCGGATTATAAGAATCCTTATTCCGATGACTATATGCCATACATATACAGTTATCCATTGGATGGGGAAAACCTGCTGCCTAGAGGCGATTCTGAGGCACACGAAACTGCCGATGGAATTGTGCATCTGATGACATTACCGGATGCTATGGAGGATACAGTAGAATTTATATATCTTGCTGAAGACCGCAAAATCAGGTTTATGAAAGCACCGACACCGGACATGTATCCACCGGAAGTTAATATTCCGAAAGACTGATTTAACAGAGCGGCCCACACACGGGCCGCTTTTTTCATATATACAGGCCACTGTAGCCACTTTCTTTGTTGACTAAAAAACTGTACTGGAGTATAATTTATGTAACGACAAAATTGTACTCCAGTACAATTTCTTAAATGACAGCACATACGGACCAGTCGCCTCGCAGCGGGCAGAAAAAAACAGGAGAATAACATGGAAAACGAAAAGAAAAAAGATGAAAAATTAACGAAAAACGAAAGCGGCGTGCAGGCGCTCAAGTTCTTCATTTTCTCAAACGCAGCAGGTCTCATTCAGACAATTTCATTCACAATCTGCAATGAGCTTCTTAAACTGCCTTACACCCCTTGTTATCTGACAGCGCTGACTTTATCAGTTCTGTGGAACTTTACTGTAAACAGAGAATTCACATTCAAATCAGCAAACAATGTGCCGAAGGCAATGTTTAAGGTATTCTTTTTCTACTGCGTATTCACACCGCTTTCAACATGGTGGGGCAATGCTATGACTGGTGCGGGCATCAACGAATACATAGTACTTGCGTTCACAATGCTCATCAACCTTTCTTCAGAGTTCCTGTACTACAAGTACGTGGTTTTCAGAGGCTCCATCAACACCAACAAGCGTGCTGACAGACAGAGAGCTAAGCTGGCAGAAAAGGCTGCACAGGAAGCGGCTGCAGAAGAAGCAAAGGAAGAACAGTAAGGACAGACCTATGACCGGACTTTCAAAAAAAGAAAAGACCCGTATGACTATCATGCATGCGGCCAAAGGGCTTTTTGAGCAGTATGGCCTTGACCGAGTGACTTTCAGCCAGATTGCAGAGAGCGCTGATGTGTGCAGAACCACGGTATTCAATCATTTTTCTGACACCTGCGAGCTGATGCTGGCGCTGACATTTCAGGAAGTAGATGACGCCAGAGAATACTGCCGTCAGGCCGGAGCAACGGGAATCGATCTTATTCACACGCTGTTTGACAAGCTCATTGAAGATGCGGCATACTATCCGACCCTCACAAGCCGTCTTATAAACAATGCAATCCTTAACAGCGAAGACGAAAACCCTGTGAAGACCATTGAAAAAATAACCCTTGCAGGCCTTGAAAAAAAGTATCCGCAGGAGGAGGCAGAGAAACTTTGTAAACTTATATGCGGAGCATTTTACGGTATTATAAATCATTACCATGTCAATAATTTAAAATTCGATGCCGGGACAATGAAAGAGGAATTCAGAGAGCTGCTGGCATTGATACTCAGATAAAAAATCATTCAGGAGGAGTAAAAAATGAATAATTGCGGAATCAGCAGATGGGAAGACCCAAGAGAAATCAACAAAAGAATCAGTAAGCTGGTAAGCCAGCCAATCTGGGAAGTAAGCGACGAATATTATGAAAATGAAGTTTTAAAATACTACGATGAAAAATGCGTAAAATCAAGAGAAATTTACGAAGAAGCCAAGAATTACATTCCTGGCGGCGTACAGCACAATCTGGCATTCAACAAGCCATTCCCTGTGGCTTTCCAGAAGGCGGAAGGTGCATACCTTGTTGACCAGGACGGCAACGAATATATCGACTTCCTGCAGGCAGGAGGCCCTACAATCCTGGGTTCCAACTACAAGCCTGTAAGAGATAAGGTTATCGAACTTCTGCAGACATGCGGCCCTGTAACAGGTCTCCTTCACGAAGCAGAACTTCTTATCGCCAAGGAGATCAACAAGCACATGCCAAACGTTGAAATGTTCAGAATGCTCGGAAGCGGTACTGAATCCGTTATGGCAGCAATCCGTATTGCGAGAATTGCAACAGGCCACAAGAGAGTTATCAAAGTGGGTGGCGCATACCACGGCTGGTCCGACCAGATGGTTTACGGTCTTAAGATTCCTGGAAGCAGATTCCTCCTCGAATCCCACGGTATTCCTGGAAGCGCTTACGGCAAGACTGACGAAGTAAGACCTAACGACCTTAATATGCTTGAAAACATGCTCAAGCTCAACAAGGTAAAGGGCGGCACAGCTGCAGTTATCGTAGAACCTGTTGGTCCTGAAAGCGGTACACGTCCGATTGCAAGAACATACAACAAGGGCGTGAGAGAACTCTGCGACAAGTACGGCGCACTTATGATCTTTGACGAAGTAGTAACAGGTTTCCGTGTGGGCCTTTCCGGTGCACAGGGTTACTTCGACGTAGTTCCTGATTTAACAGTATTCGGTAAAGTTGTTGCCGGCGGATACCCTGCAGCAGGCGGCGTAGGCGGTAAGAAAGAATACGCACAGCTCATGGCAGCAGGTCTTGCAACAGGCAAGCACAGAGCATACGTTGGCGGTACTCTGGCAGCTAACCCACTTTCTGCACTGGCAGGTTATGTGGCAATCAGCGAAATCGCACGCACAAACGCATGTGAAATCGCAGGCCGTGCAGGTGACAGACTGGCTGACGGTCTCCAGGAACTCCTTGACAAGTACGGACTTCCGTTCGTATGCTACAATCAGGGAAGTATTGTTCACCTTGAATGTTCAGGTGCAATGATGTTTGACTTCTCATCCTTCAACTTTGTCAAGTCCGCTCTCGGCATCCTGAAGAACAAGTCCATGATGTACGAAAGAAAAGACTCCATGGAAAGAATGGGTGCAGCATACATGGCAAACGGTATCGTTACTCTGGCAGGCA
>JAFQHT010000040.1 GCA_017397825.1 Bacillota bacterium
AGCCGCAGCAGATGCATTTCACGCAGTTAAAATAACCATTCGTGCCTTTTCCCTTTTTTTCTCTATAAAAGTGATAAAGTAAAATTATATAATAATGTTATTATAGTTTTTCAGGGAGGAAAGACTTATGAAGAAAAGAATTCTTACAACGCTTCTGGTACTGGCTGTTATGTTCACAATGTGCTTCGGAACAACAGGCATTGCATACGCAGCAGAAACACCGGAAGGTACACCGATTGCTACTTTGGAAGAGCTCAAGGCTATTGAAAACGATCCATACGGCAAGTACTACCTTACAGCGGATATTGAAATTCCTGAAGGTTTTACACTGTTCAAGTATGAATATCCGCCAAAGACTGCTTTCTATGGTACTCTCGATGGTAACGGCCACAAGCTGATCGGCCTTACTTATAACCACAAGGGCGGATATATTGAAGGCAGTGCACTTTTTGGCAAGTGCAGCGGTGCCACATTTAAGAATCTGACCCTGTCCGGTGTGAATATTAATATCACCTCTGACGCAGGTATGAAGTTTGGCGTCCTCACTTACTGGGCAGATAACGGATGTACTTTCGAAAATATTACGCTGGAAGGTACAGTAAACCTGAACGGCAGCGCTGATCAGGCAAGCTATACTTTCGGTGGTCTTTCCACGTATATTTATAAAGATGCGACCATAAAGAGCTGCAAGAACAAAATGGATATCAATGCCAAAATCGTTACAGGCAAAAACGGATATTCAGGGGCAAGTGTAAATATTTTCGGATTATCTCCTGCAGTTTACGCAAGCAATACTATAAAGAGCTGTTCCAACACAGGAGATATCACTTTTGAAGGTTTTGCATCCAGCGTTTCAATCGCAGGTGTCTCTAATGCGTCAGGGACCAAGTTATCATCCACAAAAAACAGCGGTGACATTACCGTTACTTTGACTGATATCGGTCAGAAAACTTACGCAGTCAAAGTGGCAGGCGTTACAACAGATGGCAAGGAAGGTCTTACTTCCTGCTACAACACAGGCAAGATCAAAGTAAGCGGTGCAAACGGCAGCGATGTCAGAGTTGCAGGTGTGGCTTGTGAGGCTAATACCGTTTCCAAGTGCTACAACAAGGGTGCTGTTTCCCTCACTGGTGAAGCAAGAGAAGCTTTTGTGGGCGGCGTAGTCGGTAGCGGCAGCCCATCCCAGACATACAACAAGGGTAAAGTTTCTGCTTCCGCAAAAGCCAGCTATTTATATGTAGGCGGTGTAGCCGGTGAAATTTATAAAATGACATACTGCTACAATACAGGCGCCGTTTCCATGTCCAAGGCAGGAGACCAGGGTATGGTCGGCGGTCTTGCAGGTAACGCTTATGTTACCGGTACAAGTGCCAAGTACAACTACAACACAGGTAAGGTTACCGGTGAAACCCAGTTTAAGGGTTCCATCTTCGGAACTTATTCCGGTCCGGAATATGACATGAAGCGTACCATCAACTACAACTACTACACAAGCTCTGCCAAGGCATACAAGCGGCGTAACATGGAAAGACTGGACTGCCAAGGCAACCAAGGTTTCTGCAATCACTTCAGCAAACTGCTCTAAACTTTCCAGCAAGTACTGGACTTACTCCAAGGACAAGAAGAGACTGATCCTCAAGAACAACAAAGAAAAATAATGTATAATTACATAGACTAATCACCGAAACAGCTCTCTGAATCATTCAGGGGGCTGTTTCATTTCAGTATAGCTGAAATATATGGTTAAGGTGGTAAGCTATTACTTTATTCTATAAGCGTTGTTTTATATATTCCTTCGTGATAAAATTTGTCGACTACCAAATGGGAGAAGGAGAATTTGTTGTGAAGAAAATTTTAATTGCAGATGACAACAAGCAGATTATAGATGTTCTTACCCAATATGCAATAAAAGAAGACTATCAGGTATATACTGCAGCGGACGGAATCAGCGCTGTTGAAGAATTCGGCAAAAGGGAATATGATGCCGTTCTGCTGGATGTGATGATGCCGGCGCTTGATGGTTTTGATGTATGCAAAAAAATCAGACAGACTTCCATGGTGCCGATTATTATGATAACTGCCCGCGGAGATGATTACGATAAAATAATGGGGTTGGATATAGGGGCAGACGATTATATTCTGAAGCCTTTTTCACCTGAAGAGGTAATGGCGCGGCTCAGAGCGATTTTGCGGCGCATGGGTACAGCCACTGCATCAATGCCGCCTGAGGAAGTTATTGCAAAAGGAAGCCTGAGAATCTATCCGGAAAAATATCAGGTATTTGTGGGTGAAAACAAACTGGCAATGACTAAAAAAGAAGTGGAGATTCTCATACTTCTGGCATCCAATCCGGATATTGTGTTTTCACGTACCCATATTCTGGACTCCGTATGGGGATATGACTATTTCGGAGATACAAGAACCGTCGATACCCATATAAAAAGGCTCCGTGCCAAACTGGAACAGTGCAGGCATCCGGACTGGGACATAGTTACAGTCCGCGGCGTAGGATATAAATTTGAGGTCAGCAATGAATAAGATTACCAGAAAACTTTTTTTATATTTTGTTACAGTAGCAGTATTGCTTGCAGTTACAGTATTTCTGGGATTCTGCGGCACTTTTAAATATTATTCTTTCCATCACCATGAAGAAGAACTTCAGGCGAGAGCAGAAGTTATCACCGGAAGACTGGAAAATTATATTGCCGGATGTACCGACAATCAGGAACTGAGCGCTTATATCAGGGTGCTGGATGATATTTCCCTGGCCGATGCATATTTTGTAAGCAGGGACAGCGAAAAATTCGTCTGCCCATGCTCATGCGGGGTGACTGTTTCCATTGAAAAAACGCCTACGGAGGAAGTAAGTGCCTTCGCAGAAAATGTTTTCATGACCGGTGAATATAAGCAGGAAACAATGAAGAATGCAGACGGATTGCTGATATATATCGGAATGCCGGTAAAGGAGATGGGCGAAACCATTGCAGTAGTTGTAATGGTTGATAAGTACGATATGGACAAGGCAAGTTTTCTGCTTTCCCTGACTATTCTGCTTTGCAGCCTGATTATAGCGCTTATTGTTGCTGTGCTCATATCATCCTTCCTTGCGAAGCGATTCATGGTTCCCATTCATAAAATAGCTGCAGCTACCAGAGAACTTACCAAGGGAAATTACAAAGCGGAAACTCACGTCAGTGACAACAATGAAATCGGCGAACTGGCAGAACAGACTGATTTTCTGGCAAAGAAACTGGAAGCATCAGAGCAGATGCAGAAAAACTATATCGTTAACCTGTCTCACGAACTCCGTACGCCGGTAGCTGTAATCAGAAGCTCAGCTGAAGCTCTGAGAGACGGTCTGGTTGATGATGAAAAATGTAAGGATTATCATGAGCAGATGGTGGCAGAGGCAGTTTCCCTGCAGCGCCTGGTAAACGATATGCTCGAGCTTTCCAGACTGGAAAATGAAGAGTTTTCCATAGAGAAGGAAAGACTGGACCTGCTGCTGGTACTGGAAGATGCAGTAAGAAGTACCAGACTCATGGCAAGGCAGAAGGACATAAATGTTCATTTTGACCATATTGCTGACGAGTGGATATTTGAGGGTGACTACGGCAGATTGCGCCAGATGTTTATAACCGTGCTGGACAACGCAATCAAGTATTCAGACAGAGAAAAGAATGTAAGAATTGAAGTAAAGCGCGAAACCAATAATTATTATATTGCAATCGAGGATGAGGGATATGGAATTCCTGAGGAAAAACAGGCGACTATTTATAATAAGTTCTTCCGCGCATCATCGGGCGAAGGAACCGGTCTGGGACTGGTAATTATGAAAAATATTGCAAAACGCCACGGAATAACTGTCAATATGTATAGTAAAGAGGCTAAAGGAACAAGATTTGTATTCATAATTCCAATAGACAAAAACCTTGATAATTGAATAATGACACAATAATGTCACAAAACAGCATTACTATATACCTGACTCAAAAGTAAACATTAAGTTTTACACGAAAGGAATACAGTAATGAGAAAGAACAATGAAAAGAAAGGCACAGTAATTGCTGCAGTTCAGGCTGTGATTGCAGCTGTTATGATTGTGCTTGTGACAAAGGTAGTACCTGTGTGCAGCGGCATGCTGGAACTTACAAGCGGTAAAGAAGTACATATGAAATGTTATTATACAGGCGTGGTACTTGTATGTTTAGGAGTACTTATGATTGTAAACGCACTGCTTTACCTTGTGACCAGGCAGGGAGTGGCATGTGGTGTTATGACAATTGCACTGGCAGCGGTGGTATTTGTTATATTCAGCAATTCAATGGGAATCGGTATATGTGCCAACATAGATATGCCTTGTAATTTAACAGCACCTTTTGCAAAGATGTGTGCGCTTATTGAAATGGTATGCGGCGTGCTGGCTCTTATTACAGGCCTTAAAGGCAGCGGGAAGCAGGGGGCAGCAAGATGATTACGCATATTGTGGCATTAAAGAATCTTCCGCGCAGACCGGTAAGAACATGGTGTATGGTTTTCTTTGTGTTCATGCTGGCAGCATCCCTGTTTATGAGTTCTGTGCTTGTGGACAGCATGGAAGCGAGTCTTGAAAAGACAGTAAACCGTATAGGTGCAGATGTAATCGTTGTTCCAAAGGAATATGAAAGCAGCATGGCAGATTCACTGTTTATGGGTGAACTGTGCAATTTCTCCTTTGACAGCAAATGGGTAGAAGATATAAAAAATGTTGATGGTATCGAAGCGATATCACCACAGCTCTACATGCAGACCATGTCAGCAAGCTGCTGCGATTCTGCAGTTCAGCTGATTGCCTTCGATCCTGAAACAGATTTCATCGTAAGCTCATGGTTGGAAGATGACGGCATCAAAATGCCTGGCCGCGGTGAATTTATTGTCGGAAGCTCCATTACTCCAGGAGATTCAGGAACAATGAAGTTTTTCAATGTGGAATATAAGGTAATAGGCCAGCTTGAAAAGACCGGCACCAGCTATGACAGCTGTGTTTTCATGAATTATGATACTGCACAGGATATGATGAACGGCGAAACATGGGTGAAGTTTTTTGGAGAAACTCCTGATGTGCGCCAGATGGTATCTTCTCTGATGATCCGTGCTGAAGAGGATATGCCTATTACAACCATTGCAGGGGCAATCAATTTCAAACTTCCGGACGGAAGCCCTGTATCAGCTTATACAACCAACGGAATCATGTCCGATGCTATGG
>JAFQHT010000041.1 GCA_017397825.1 Bacillota bacterium
TCGATGGAAAGTGTGCGGCCAACTTCGCCTGCACGGTCATTCCATACTCTTGGTGCTCTGAGACCGAAGCCGGAGTCGGCGATGTTGAACTGATGACGGAAACCCCATGGACCGCCCTGCTCAACTTCTGCACCTTCAAATCGGATATTTCTTGAACGGAGCTGGCTCTTTATGAATTCAGCCACAGGGCTGCCAGCTACAAATTTAGTAAGTACCAGACATTCTCTGCCCAGGGAGGAAGACACGTTGAGTACGTTGCTTTCTGCACTGGTGCACTGCATATAGAAACAATTGCTGTTGTGTACAGCCATTCTGTTTTCTGGTGTAATTCTTACGCCCATGCTTGTAGGGCAGGCGATTGCATAACGATAATTTTTGCGGAGATTGAGTTCCATAGGGGTAGTTCCTTTCTTATGTTTAACTAATAATTTATTTACTCATAGATAGCATTATTGTACTACAAACTACAATTATATGGAAGTATGATTTTGTCGTAACAGCACTGTTTTCCTCTGTTTTTATATGCATATTCACCCTTTTGACACACAAATAACTTGTTCCTTCCACCCATTTAGGTTAATATATAAATTGACAAAACAGGAGGACTTTTAATGAACAGAATTTTACTTATGGTACTGAGGAATTTTCCAAAAGTGCCTGGAACCTACGCTAAATTATGTAAATACGCAAAAAATCCGGACCAGTACACCGAAAAAGAAATGTATGAGCACATCCGATACATTCTCAACATGGTGGTAGACTCCGGCAATATAAATCTCAGAATCGTTGGTAAAGAAAACTTTCCGCAGGAAAACGGTTTTATCATGTACAGCAATCATCAGGGACTTTTTGACGTGGTTGCCATGGTGGCAGCCTGCGAAATGCCCATTGCTACCATTTTCAAGCATGAAATCAAGGATCTGCCTTTTATCAGACACATTGCAGCATGTACCAACTCATTTCCTATGGACAGAAGTGATGACCGGCAGTCACTGAAAGTAATCCAGAATGTCACCAGTGAAGTTCAGAAAGGCCGGAACTACATTATATATCCTGAAGGGACAAGAAGTAAAAACGGAAATGAAATGCTTGAGTTCCATGGCGGAAGTTTCAGAGCCGCCATAAAAGCAAAATGTCCTGTTGTTCCAATTGCTGTTATTGATACTTATAAAGTATTCGACACTAAAAGTTCAGCACCTGTGGATTGTCAGGTACACATTCTGCCGCCGATTATGCCGGAAGAATATGAAGGCTTGAAAGCAGCAGAACTTGCTGAAATAGTCAGAAATAGAATTCAGGAAACTATCAGTTCCAATTGTTAATACAAAGTTAATGAGAGGATGTTTTTTATCAATACTTGATAAAAAAACATCCTTTTTTAATCAAGGCTCCGTTAACAAACCGTTTAACCTATTGCAATTGCTTATCTGAAATCATATACTCCAGACAAAAGAAAAACGATACGTTACATTTGTTATTGAAAGGAGATATAATATGGTAGCAGGTCTTTGCATGGTATTTCTTGGTTTCGCTGTTCTTATCGGGTATCTTTTCTGCGACACAATTTTAGCTAAGAAAAAAGAAAGCAAATAATATTCATCCGCATGATATGGGTACTTTTTTGATGCACTGCACAAGGTATCCATATTATTAATACCTTTTTTAATTCGTGTATAATTATACTCTTTCCGCTAAAAATCCGTTAATAAAAACCATTATTCCTGCAAACGTCTTGTTAACAAATCTCTCGTTTATATTAAGACTCCGTTAACGAAAGCCGTGGCCTATTGATATTCTTTTTTTAAAAGTATATACTCCATTTAAATAAAAAACTTGTGGATTTATAAATACGTTTTTAAAGTCACATCTGTGACAGGAAGGAGATATGTTATGGCAGCAGGTCTTGCATTAGTAATAGTTGGTAGTATTGTTCTTATTGGATATCTTTTCAGCGATACAGTATTAGCAAATAAAAAGAAATAGTTGCAACATATTAATAAGAATTACCACGTGGATGTTTTATGGTATGCAGCCTGAAACATCCATTTTATTTTGAGAACACCCATTTTCATCAGGGGAAGAGAGTGAATAATGATAGTTCTATCTGTTTTTATTACTGAACTATCTTTTATATTGCACTCTTACGAATCCAGGGATATAATTACATTATTGAATATGATTACTTTCAGGAGGTTATTTATGGCAAATCATGAATTATTAAAATTAACTGCACACCAAGTACAGGAAAGAGGATATACAAAGGCCATCCTTGCTATTGGTTCCTGTGAAGCTCACGGTGCACATATTGCAGAAGGCTGTGATACTTTCGTATCCTATGAAGTATCCAAGCAGGTTGCTGAAAAGATGGGAGACATGCTTGTTCTTCCTCCGATTACTGTAGGTTACAGTGCTCATTACGATACATTCCCGTTTACAATGACTCTCAGCTACGATACAACCATTGCTGTTATCTATGATATGATTGAATCATGTATCCGTCAGGGGATCAAAAAGATTTTCCTCATGAACGGTCATGACGGAAACATTGCCCCTATCGAAATCGCTTCAAGAAAGATTAAAGAAGTTTACCCTGATGTTAATATTGCTTCCATGACTCAGTGGTGGGTTGCTGCTGCTGAACTTCTTCCAGAAGGAACTTTCGAAGTATGGAATGGTAACGGTCATGCTGGCGAAGGTGAAACTTCTATTGCTTACTACTTATTCGGAGAATACTGCGAACCAGAACTTGCTACATGTGTAATTCCTGATTTACCAAAGTATCTTGATGTTAAGTGGGACTTCTCCGAACTGACAGATACTGCTCAGACTGGTGATGCCACTAAGGCAACTAAGGAAAAAGGCAAGATGATGAACGACGTTCTTGTAAACCACATCGTGGAAGCACTCCATGATCTTGACGCCAAAGACTGGAAATTCAAATAACAGTATACATACAAAAACCCCGGATTGATGCTCCGGGGTTTTGAATTTTTTGTTAAATTGTCTGGCGTACTGATTAAGCAGCTTCTTCAGCTCTCTTAATTTCAAGTTCAACCTTCATCTGTTCAGTTGTCTTCTTATCAAGGTTGTAGATAAGCGCAAGACCAATGAACATGAAAAGTGCTGCTACCAGATAAAGAACTGCTACAAGGTAACGCATGTTTTCTGCAACTTCCATTGTCTGGTTACCCTTGTTTTCTTCAACATAGCCAAGAGCTACCATGATGAACAGTGCAACTGAAGGTCCAAGACCCTGTGCAAGTTTACGGAAGAAGGAGTGAAGTGCATATACAGTACCTTCTTCTCTTTCGCATGTTTTCCATTCGTTGTAGTCGATAGCATCGCCCATCATAGCCCAGGATACTGTGGAGTAAATACCCATACCTAAAGCGAAGATAAGCTGGCAGAGGATATAGATTATAACGCCCTTCATATCAGGTGTGATTGGCATTACAACAAGAAGTACGCCTGCTGCCACGCTGGCAATTGAACCTACTCTTGCAAGTTCTTTCTTACCATACTTGACTACCATCTTACGTGCAAGTGGTGTGAAAAGGATGATAGGAATCATTGCAAATGCGTTTACAATACCGGAGAATTCAACAGCCTTGAAGTAGGACTGGAAAAGTACTGTTACAGCTGTAGTCGCACCCTGCATACCGATAAACATACCCATAGCAGCTACTGTTGCACCTACTGCTGGTCTGTTCTTGATGAAGTTGCTCATCGCCTTGATTACGTTAAACTTTACAACTTCTTCGTTAGCCTTTACATCAGTATCAACACGGATTTCAGTGTTCTTGATCATGAACTGGAATGCGAAGAATCCTAAGATACCCATAATAAAAGCTGCGAGGAATACCTTCTGACCAATGATATTCTGTTCTTCATCATAAATAATGAAAGGAAGGATAACCATTGGAACCATGTTGCCCACAAGGGAACCTACTGATCTGAATGCAGAAAGGGAAGCTCTGTCACCAGGGTCATCGGAAATAAGTCCCAGTAATGAACCATAAGGTACGTTTGCTACTGTGTAGAAAGCGTCCCAGATTACATAACCAGCAATGAAAATGATAATCTTCGCTGCCTTTGGCGCATTTGGCATTGGTACGAAGCAGAGAGCTCCGGCAACTACCAGACCAATTGAACCTGCAAATATGTAAGTCAGGAACTTGTTTCTTCTGTACTGATGCTTGTCAGCGTCGATGATTGAACCAATGAGCGGGTCATTGATAGCGTCCCATACCTGAACTACAATGAGAAGAATACCATAAAGAATGGAATCCATACCCATGAACTGAGTCCAGAAAATAGCCAGTGTGCCTTTCAGCGCGAAAGACATGTTACATCCAAAATCCCCTGCAGCATATGCCAAGTTGTCGCGCATGCTGAATTTGCGGAAGCCCCTTTCATCAAGGGCAACTTTTTTTCCCATAATGGAAAATCCTCCTTAGATCTTTAAATAAAAAAATAATAATTGCGTACGGAGCACGCAATGCTCCATTGTAGATATTATAACAAACAACCCTCTGACTTGAACAGGGGCAGATTGTCACTTTTGTGACAGTTTTCGAGCAAATTCTATTGTTTTGCAGAAGAGGTTCTGCTACAATAAGGCAAAGGAGGTACGTCATGTACAAACAATGCAAAACCCAGCCTGCACGTCAGCGTCAGCGGGAACTGGAATACGGACTTCTTGAAGTCATGCTTCATCATCAATATGAAAATATTACCGTCAGCGATCTTTGTGATTTCATGAAAATACCGCGCAAAGCTTTCTACAGATACTTTTCCAACAAAGACGGAGCACTGTATGCTCTCATAGACCATGCATTGCTTGACTTTGTCGATTTGTTTTTCAGTCAGGGCCAGACTCTGAACAGAAACATGGCGGAAGATTTTTTCCGGCACTGGTACACTAAAAAAGACCTCCTCCGTGCACTTGAACAAAGCAATCTGAGCGGCCTTCTTGTACAGCGTTCACTGGATCTTATGAAAACCCGTAGTGAGTATCTTGAGATTTTTTTCCCTTTCATTGCCCCGGAAAGCCGCAGCTATGTGCTGATTTTCCTTGTTTCCGGCCTCATGTCTCAGCTGGTACAGTGGGAACGTGATCATTTCAGCAAATCTCCAAAAGAAATGGGCCAGATTGCTGTACACATTCTGACCCAGTCATTTTTACCATAAATTATGCCATAGCCTTGCGGAGGGTTTCCACTGCAATTTTAGCATCCTCTTCAAAGTTATCACTGTAACCTTCTACACTGACTCCTCCGTCATAGCCAATAGACTTGAGGAGATTAAACATTTTTTTATAGTCCACGCCGTCATCAGGCTTAGGATAAATTCTGCCAACAGGGTTTGCCGTATGAACATGCTTCAGGTCCCTGCCCGGCATTGTGATTTTTTCAATCGGCTCACCTTCCACATACATGTGGTAAGTGTCAGCCAGCACATCAATATGCTTGGTTCTGCACACTTCATGGACACGGCAGCCGTCTTCAAGCTTGTTAATAATATTTCCTTCCAGGTTGCAGATATGCTCGATAACGAAATGCAGATTGTCGTCACCATATTCGTCAAGAATATAAATTGTCTTGAGAATCTGCAGCATCGCCATGTCAAAAGGATAACCTTCCGCCACATTACGGGCACCGGAACTGCCGAAAACAACAACCTCAGCACCAAGTCTTCTCATGCGGGCAACTGCCTTGTCAAGATAAGCACGGACTTTGTCATAGTCAGCCTCTTCACCTGTCACACGCACTGACGCAGGGAAAAGATTGCAGCATCTGAGACACTTAAGGTCCAGCTCTTCCAGTTTGCCGCAAAGCACATCAAATTCCTCATCGTCAAGGTCCATCACATTGGCAATAGGCAGTTCAACATAATCGAAGCCTGCTGCTTTTACAGCTTCAAATCTTCCGATTCCTACTTTATCATCACCCTGGGCTACCAGGTTTGTACAACATCCTAATAACATTGTGCACCTCCTGAATGTATTTTTATGTTTTCATTATGAAGAAAAACCTGCCGTAAGTCAATAAATTTATGCTTCTGCATGGATGGTTTTCAGTGCAGAAATACCCAGTGCCCCGAGGACAACCGCAAGTACCAGTACTGCAACTGCGGCAGAGTTGATGCTGACGAGCACATGGCCCAGAGCCGCTGCTCCGAAAACCAGCAGTGCCAGTCCTGCATTACGTAATACTTCATTTCTTCTTTCGTTATATTCTCTGTTTCTGTACTTCATCATTTTACTGACCTCCTTTTCGGAACATATTTCCTTTTTATGGTTATATTATTCCACAGGAGGTGTCCAATAAAACGGTCTTTGCTGCGATAAAGCGCAAAAATGCTCCGTATTTTTACGAAGCACATGCTGATTATTTATATAAATCCAGTGTTTTATGTGCCAGCTCAATCTGCTGGTCAATTACATGCTGAGGTCCGGTAATTTTCATATCCCCGCCGAAGTTCATCACCCATGTCAGGAATACCGGGCTGACAGATACTTTTACGGTTACATCAAAGGCCTCTTCTCCCGGCACAGGCCGCATAAGCACATCCTGGCCAAACCGGTCAATAATTGGGTCTGCCATGGCGTTCCGGCAGCGCAGCGTTACCTGCTCATCTTTGCCGCTGTACATACCGAAGGTTTTCTTGGAGTACAGGGCCATGTCAAAGTTTTTAAAGTGTTCCTCTCCCTCACGCTTTTCATCAGTTACAGAAAGCTTCACCATCTTATCTACCCTGTAATGTTTAATGATTCCGGCCTCCGAGTCAAATGCCACAAGATAGTAATTTTCGTCATCCCAGGTGAGGGCCCAAGGACTGACTTTATAGACCTTGCCATCACGGCGGAGAGCTTTTTCGCCCTTTTCGTTCCACTTGAAATACTGGAAAGAAATTTTCTTTCCCTGATATATAGCGCTGTGAATATAATCAACCGTATAATATATACTTTCATTCATGGTCTTTATACGGTTTGCCACGTGGACATTACGTGCAAGTTTCTTTGCCTGATGAGTGCTGGCAAGTCCTTCGATTTTGCGGATAAGGGACTCGGATTTTTTGCGGGTGATAAATCTGGATGACTGGACGGCATCCACCAGAAGCTTAAGTTCTGCAAGCTCAAAAGTCCTGCTTACCAGTTTATATTCAGTTCTTCCGCCTGCTGTTTCTTTCAGGACGTCCATGCCCAGAATATTCAGTGCCTCTACATCATCATAGATACTTTTTCGTTCTGCTTTTACATCATAACGTGCCAACTCATCAATGATTTCCTGCATGGTAAGGCCATGTTCCTCATCAGTTTTTTCCTGCAGAATACGTGCAAGGTATATTAATTTCAGTTTCTGATTGGATGATTTAGCCATGATCTCTCCTTATTTCAGTCGTCTTTCCATCTGCTCAGGGTTGTCTGCATACTCAAGAGCGGTCTGGCGTGTAATCTTTCCTGCCTCATAAAGGCCTGCTATATACTGGTCCATTGAAATCATGCCTTCGTCTCCTCCTGCAGCAATGGCCATATCAATCTGATGGCTCTTATTGTCGCGGATCATGTTTCTGATTGCACTGTTCACATGCATGATTTCAAATGCCGGAATCATGTTTCCGTCCACATCAGGAATCAGCTGCTGCGATACAACTGTACGGAGAATCATGCTCAGCTGAACACGGATCTGGTCCTGCTGTCCCGCCGGAAAAGCATCAATTACTCTGTCAATGCTGTTTACAGCACCTCTTGTGTGAAGTGTGGCAAAGAGCAGATGTCCTGTTTCTGCTGCGGTCATGGCAGTTCTGATTGTTTCCAGATCACGCATTTCACCAAGCTGGATTACATCCGGTGCCTGGCGCAGACATGCTCTCAGTGCGGAAAGATAGTCCGGTGTATCCACAGCTATTTCTCTCTGACTCACAATACTCTTATTATTTCTGTGCAGAAACTCGATAGGGTCTTCCAGTGTGATTATATGGCAGCTGCGGTTATGGTTGATGCGGTCAATAATGCAGGCCTGAGTAGTGGATTTACCGCTGCCAGCAGTACCGGTAAAAAGTATCATTCCATTGGTTTCGCTGGCCAGGTCCATGACTTCGCCAGGCAGGTTGTACTCTCTCCAGTCAGGTATATCAAAACTTACTACGCGGATTACCGCAGCCATAGAGCCGCGCTGGCGGTAAGCGTTGACACGGAATCTGGCCATCCCGGGCACAGCAAATGAAAAGTCATCGTCGCCTGCCTCTTCAAAAATATCTATGGAACGTCCTGCCATCTGATAAATCTGTCCGATAAGTTCTCTGGTATTATCCGGCATGAGCTTTTCATCTCCCATCGCAACCAGCTGGCCCTCTCTTTTTTCATGGACCGGTCCCCCTGCAACTATAAAAATGTCCGATGCTTCATGTTCAACTGCCTGCTGCAGGTATTTCATCAGTTCTGCCATAACTTTTCTCCTTTTTCTCTATTCTCCGTCCCAGACGTTCAGATCTTCGTCAGCCTGCCAGTCAGTTGTGGACACAAGCTGCCATCTGAGAATTTTATATTCCTGCCCTCTGACTGCTGCCCTCACCTGAAGGCTCTGGGTGTCTGAAAGAGGACATGTGTATTCGTATATTTTTCTTCCCTGGTCGTCTGTCCCTGTCAGGCTGACACCTTCAGGAACTTCTCCCTGCCTCAGAGCTGCCAGAATGATTTCTGCCTGCCCGTCTGCTTCATACCAGGAAATCGTCTGCTGCACTGCCCTGTCTGCCAGACTCTGGTCTGCCTTCACTGTCGATATGGAAAGCACCGCAAATACTGTCAGGCACAGTACCGCAAATATTACAAGAAGCGCACTTATGCCGGTCATAGGCATGGAAGCTTCCTGCCGGCTGTTTCTTCTTTTACTCATGGCCGTCACCTCCTTCGTGAGGCTCCTGCCAGAAAACCTGCAGTGCAAATATTTCTTTTCCTTCAGAGGTTGCCGCTGTTATAAGAGCACTTCCAAGGCCCATAGTATTCACATCAAGTACCTCTGCCTGCAGAGCAAATCCGTTGGTATCAGGGGTTTTCATGCTTTCAATAACGGTCATATCGCCTTTTGACGATTTAATTAGTTCTGCTGCATTCTGAACCGTAAGGGCAGCCTCATCTCTTAAAGCAATCTGTTCAGACTGCTGATGCGACCAGATAAAAGCCTTAAGACACAGCCCTGCCGCCAGTGCAAAAATCAATATCATGATTACAAGTTCAATAAGAGCAAGAGGCGCTTTACTTTTCATAGGAGGCCTCCTCTCCGCTGCGGACGGCAAGAGTCAGGGGAACAGGCTTTCCGTCCATGGTCACCTGAGCATAAAGCAGGGCGCCTTCCAGCGATAATTCAAGTTTTTCTGCAGGAAAAAGCCTGCTGCCAAACTCCATGTCAGCAGTCATATCTACTGCTTCTGCGTCTGCAAAGTATTCCATAAGCCATCCGTCGTAGCAATATATCAATGTTTTGTATTCTTCTTCATCTATGGTTTCTCCGATGACCAGTGCCGTGCTGCCGTCGAAGTTTTCTACGGCAATATTGTCACCTTCAGCTGCCTGACGTACTTTGGCTGCAATGTAGCCGGTACAGGTCCTGGTTTCGTAGGCCTGCCTGTCCATGGCAGTAAGATTGCTGTAACTTCTGGTTCCTGCAAAAAGGACTGCCAGCACGCAGACCGCAAAAACCCCCAGCACCGCCAGTGCCATGAGGCCCGATATGTAGTTTTTGCTTTCTGCTGCTTTTTTCATCAGAAATTACCAATCTTTCTCAAGTACTGTTATGTCGGGCATCAGGTTTGAACCCTGAACCTCATAGTGGACGATATATCGTTCTTCGTCGATTATAACGCCGTAATGTTCTTCCAGATAATCAAGGTCCGGCGGATATATTCCTTCTGCTGCATAGCAGGCCGCCGATGCTCTTCTGAGTGCTTCCTCCAGCTGGATAAGCGCCTGCTCCTGCCTGCCTTCATCCAGATTGGATACTGCTCCGAGAAAAAACACCAGCACCAATACAATCACTGCCGGCATCATAATTCTGCCTGCACCTTTAAAAAAGTTTCTTTTTCGTCTTATACTCATGTGCTGCCTCCTAGTTTATGGCTGCCATGATGTTAACCAGCGGCAGCATTACAGAAAGGAGAATGAGCCCGATAAGTACAGATGTAACCACCACAAGAGCCGGTTCCACCCTGCCGATTTTTTCTGCCAGGGAATTTTCACCGGTTTCAAGAAGCCTGCCGGCGATTTCTTCCATTATGGTGTCTCCGCTGCCGCGTCTCATGCCCACCTCAAGGAGGCGGCATTCTGCCGGCGGCAGTATGTTATATTTTTTAAGGCTGGATACTAAACCTGCTCCTGCCCCTATTTCTCTGCTGCATTCTCTCAGTGCCTGCGCCATGGACGGAACTTCATCCATCATGTCTGCAGCAAGGCCGAGAGCTTCTTCAGCCTTAAGGCCGCTTCTCAGCCCCATGGCAAGAACCTGTGCAGCTCTTGCAGTGTTAATCTGAGCTGATACTCCTCTTGTTCCCCTGTGTCTGTTCCACCAGCTGAGAACTTTGCCTCTGAAACCGGAAGACGCTGCAAATACGCCCAGGCCCGCTAAGGCCACCGCCATAATCACGCAAAGTGCCGGCATAGCCTTTCCCAGAACCTGCCCAAAGGCAAGCAGACCTCCCGCAATACCCGTCAGGCTGCTGCCCATCTGGCCGTAGACCTGATCAAACACCGGCAGAACTTTTACAAGAAGCACTACAATAACCACAAGCATTATAAGGAGCAGTACTGCCGGATAAAGGAGCGAAGTCCTGATCTGGCGTTCCATTCTCAGCCTTTCCTCGTAATAATCTGCAAGGGCAGTCAGCGCTTCTTCCATGCGTCCTGTTCTTTCTCCCACTTCAAGAAGTCCGCTCACATAAGCAGGAAAGGCGCCGCTCTCTCTGAAAACTGCCGGAAGGCCTTTTCCTTCATCAGAACCGGCTGCCATGGCCATAAGCAGTTCTTTAGTTTCCTTGTCACTTTCTTCCTCTGCCATGAGGGTAAATCCGTCACCGGTTGCCACCCCCGCTTTTAGCAGCATGGCAAGGCCCAGACAAAGACCGCTTATTTCTTCATTTGTAAACTGTTTTTTTTTCATAAAAATCACCGCTGTATTTTAAAAAAACAGCGTCGCCTCCGGGACGCTGTTAAAATGTCATAATAATTTTAATAGAAGTATTTTGCAGTATAATTACTTCCATCGCCGATGTACTTCATAATGGATTTGCTCTGCTTGGAAGAAGACGCAAATGTAGGGTCCATTCTCTGCCAGTGCTCACCATCAAAGTATACAACGCCTTCAATCCAGCCTTCTCCGTCAACATACACACTGATCCATGCATGATAAGCTTCGCCGGCATATCCTACTACCAGCTTGACAGGCACGCCCTGGCTTCTGAGCATTCCGGCCATCACTGCCGCATAGTCGAAACAGATACCTTTTTTTGCCTTCAGCACCTTATCAAGATCCGGCAGATAACCGGATTTGACATTCTTTGCCTTTTCCTTATCATATTTAAAATTCTTCACTACATAATTATATACCTTTTCCACCTTGGCAAGCTCAGTCTTTGATTTTTTGCAGAGGCTGGCTGCTTTAGCCACGGTGTTTTCAGCCTTGGAATAATCAACGTACTGATTCGGGCGAAGGAAAGGTGCGAACTCGTCAGTCAGCTCTGCTCCAAATGATACAGAAACCTTGGCTGCGTACTTATTACCTGATGTATTCAGAAAAACGGTTGCCTGATATGCACCATTTCCGTCAGAAAGAGGAAGCACTGTCCATTTTTTTGCTTTCAGATTATATGTGTAAGTAGTTTCAGGCCCTTTTACCTGAACTTTTATTTTTTTGTCGGTCTTTTTAAGGTACTTCACCATTATATAACCGTCTTCTGTATTGGAATAATCAATGACAGCATCTGCCGTTTCTTTTACTGCTGTTCCAGAAGCCTTACATTCTGCAACTTCAGGTTCTGCAGCCGGTGACTCGCTGAGAGCCACAGCCTCATCTTCAATTATAATTTCTTCCACAGATACAGCATCAACAAACTCTGACTGTCCTGCGTCTGCTCCGGCATCCTGCACCCCGCAGCCTGCAAGAAGCCCTGCGCAAAGCACTGCCGTGAGCAGAATCGCTGTTATTTTATTAAAGTGTTCTGTTCTTTTCATACAGGATACCCTCCTTTATATTATTCTTCTGCAGCCAGAACTGCCTGCACTATCATTCGTTTTTCGTGACCATTCCCCGTACATGTGGAAAGTGTCAGTATATGATCTGAAACGGACGGAACTATATCCGTCTTTATTTCAGACATTTCTATGGACTTGTCGATGAACTTCTGCTTCAGATCTTCATCTTCAATATCAATCCAGAAAGCATGCCCCTCCACGCTTACTTCATAAGCTGCGAATATGTCATATCTTCTGACGCCCTTTTCTGTAGCTATATATACGTAAGGAGCTGACGACCAGAAACTTTTCTTTACATATTTTTTAAGGTTGCTGAACATGGTTGTGTTCTTCATATTGTGACCATATATAATGGTATTGAACTCGCTGAGCTTGTTGCTGCATTTAGCTTCAAGGAAAATTGAACCCATGGTGTTCCACTTTTTATCCCAGGTCCGGTTAAGATAATATGAATTGTCGTCACCGTCAAGAAGCGGATATGAAATATCTGCGCCCGGAATAATTATCCAGCCCATTACATCTTTATTCACTTTTTGTAGAGCATCCAGATTGAGATTCTTAAGATTGTCAATGCTCACCTTCGGAAGCGGATTAGTCTTTTTTTCTTCCTTTTTTATGTCTTTATCTTCCGGAACATCTTCATTATCCTCAGGTTCTTCTTCAGGCAAATCACTCTGTGTATCTGTATTTTCCAACGATTCCAGACCTGCAAGCTTTTCCACATCATCGTAGGTCTGCTCACCTTCTCTGTACTCAGTCAGTTTTTTTATAACCATCCCGCCGCTTACTAAAAATACTATCAGAAAGACGGCAATGAGGCTTATTCGGATACTCTTTTTCATGCATAATCTCCCTTCCAAAACAGGGTATAACTACCTCATTGTATTTTCAAACTAGCACAAAAACAAGCACATTGCAAGTCATTTTTTGTAAATAAAAAATTTTTTAAAATTTGAAAGTTTTTGTCCAAAATGTAACGGTTTCTGTAACTGGCAGGATGATATAATGAGCCTACAAACGAACCAAACACGCTGAAAAGCGAAACCGAAAGGAGGTGCCCGAGATGAAAGACACAAAGTGGGGCAACGAGTACAGACTAACCACTGTCTGCATTGACTCATATAAAAATGGAGAACTTACAGGCCGTTTTTATAACCCACACCTTGGCGAAGGTAAATCTTTCAGAAGTCTTATTCAGTTTCTGAAAGGAATGGAAGACCTTCTGGATGATATGAACTTCCCGCAGTCTTTCACCGCTAAAAGGTCCTTTGCCTCACTTCCTGAGCACAGACAGGGAAGCCCTCCCGAAAGTCACTTGCGACACGGGACACTGGCAACCTTCGCGGTACGAGTTATTTTCCGTCAGAACGCCAGCTGGCAGGGATCAGTCACCTGGCTTGGTGAAGGAAAAGAGCAAAGTTTCCGCAGTGTTCTGGAGTTGGTTTTGCTGATGGACAGCGCCCTGTCTGAAGGCGCACCTGAAGCAGTGTAAAAATTCAGGGATAAAAAAGGACCAGACAAGTTGTGACTGGCAACCACAATCCCTAGTGTGAAACCACACACAAATCAAATAATCTGAAATATTTGAAAAAGGCAAACCTGCCGAAAGGCAGGGACGCAAAGCCAGGGAGCTAAATCCTCATGACAATAAAGTAAGACACCATGGCGAGGACATGCCCGCCCGGCAGCCAGTATTTCGATTCCCAATCCACAAAACGAAAGGAGATCGAAATCATGACTAAAAAATCAAGAAAAGGAAGAAAAGGGTTCATCATCCTTTTAGCGATGATGCTTATCCTCACAATGATCCCAACAACAGCTCTCGCAATGGACGAGCTGCCAATCGGAGATGTTCCTCCGGTTGAACAGCCGGTTGAAGACGAACCACCGGTTGAAGGTGAACCGCCGGTTGAAGGTGAACCGCCGGTTGAAGGCGAACCGCCGGTTGAAGGTGAACCACCGGTTGAAGGTGAACCACCGGTTGAAGGTGAACCACCGGTTGAAGGTGAACCGCCGGTTGAAGATGAACCAGCAGTTGAAGGTGAAGAACCTGTTGAAGATGAACCAGCAGTTGACAACGAACCGCCTGTTGAAGAAAAGCCGATGATGATGGCAAAGAAGCCTGGTCAGCAGCAGTGGCCTCAGAAGCCGGAAAAAACACCTCTGGTATCCTGGTTCGTAAGATTTGACGGTGCCATCGTTGATACTTCCGGTAATGTAAGTTCACATGACACAAGCCTTTACACACCGGCACTGAGAACATCCGAAATCGTTGAAGAAGACGGTTATGACATTGAAGACGAAATCTACAGAACCGGCGGCGGATGGGGCGGCTACGGTCACGTTGGTGCTCTCACTGACAACGCTTCCATCGAAGCTCTGGCAACTCAGAATGCAGCAAGAGGCTACTACATTGATGATTTCCTCGGCGAATATGATGATATCGATGCACTGGTAGACTGGCTTGAAGACAACCCAAGACAGAGAATTTACTTCAACGACCACAACATCACAGCAGATCTCAAGGCAAATCCTGACAAATACGACATCGAATGGTACGTTTTCAAAAGTGAACACACAAAGGGTTCAGACTACGATGAAAACAACTGCTACCACATCGATGGTGTAGTAGTAATGAGACCTGAAACTACAGAAGACTTAATAATCTCCAAGACTTTCATCGGTGCTGATGCAGCAGCAATTGCAAAAGCAGAAAGAGTATTCTCTATCGACGTTACTGATGAAGCCGGCGAACCAGTAATCACACTGCAGACTACTTCAACAGTGGGCGGTGACTACAACTATCTGGTAAGCAAAATCACAGGTGCAAACGTTGTCGGAGAAGACACAGTATCCAAAACATACACATGGGTGCTTACACTTCCTAAGGGTGAATACACTGCATCTGAAAGCACAGCAGCTCCTGACGGCTACACAATGGTCGCTGAAATCCTTTCCGATACAGCAGACATCACAAGTGGCGCAGGTGAAATTGTATTCACAAACATTTATACAGCTATACCTCCTAAGGTAGGTAACCTTGAAATCACTAAGACAGTAGCTGAAGGTTACACAGTTCCTGCAGCAGCAACTTTCGCAGTAAAGGATGCTGATGGCAGAACAGTAAGAACTTTCACTTACGCAGACTTCGTTGACGGAGTTTACACAGTAAGAGACCTGGGTATCGGTTACTACACAATCGAAGAAACAGGCGCTGAAATCGAAGGTACAATCTGGAACTACAGTGTGGAATACGCAGACGGCGAAGTAGCTGAAGTAGTTAACAAAGGAACAGCAAAGGTTGAAGTTTACAACGGATATGAACTTTTACCTCCTCCACCTCCTCCAGCACCTGAACTCGGTGACGCAGCAGTAAGAGTATATCTGGACGGTCAGTTAGTTCAGAGAGACTTAACATCCTACGTTGGACTTGAAGCAGGCACAGCAATCCTTCTCGGTGAAGCTGAAATCGCTGCTTACCAGCCTGCAGCTCCTGAAAACAAGACTGTAAGCTACGACGAAGCAGCAGCTAACGTAACTTCCGGCGTTATCGAAGCATACAAGGTAATTCTCCTTGACCTCTACTTCGTAACAGAAGATATCGAGCTTCCACCTCCACCAGTTGAATACACAAGCCTGGCAGTTCAGAAGGTATGGAACCTTGAAGCAGGCGGCGAACCAACAGATTATGTAAAGGTGCAGCTTTACAAAGACGGTGAACCTCAGGGTGCAGTTAAATTAGACGCAGCTAACAACTGGTCCTACACATGGGAAGAACTCGAAGTTGGCTACACATACACTGTAGTTGAAGTAGCAGTTCCTGATGGCTTCACAGCAACTCAGGAAACAGTAAACGGCGTAGTTGTTATCACTAACACTTACGTTCCGCCTACTCCACCTCAGCCACCGGTTGAACCTGAATACACAAGCATCACAGTTCGTAAGGCATGGGTTCTCGACAATGGAGGCGAAGCAGTTCCTGTACAGGTTCAGCTTTACAGAGATGATGTTCCATACGGCCAGCCGATTGAACTCAGCGAAGCTAACCAGTGGACATGCACTTGGGACGGACTTCTTCTGGATGGTTCCTCCTACGGAATCAAGGAAATCGAAGTTGAAGGATTCACAGTAACATACGGAGAAGATGAAACAGGCACAATCGTTATCACAAACGACGATATCGCCAAGGAAGAACCTCCGGTTACTCCTCCACCAGTTGATCCGCCAGTTAATCCACCAGTAGATCCACCTTATTACCCACCTTACTATCCGCCATATGAACCACCGGTTGAACCACCAGTAGTAATCGAAGAACCTGAAGTTCCGTTAGTGGACGAACCAGTAATCGATGAACCGGTTGAAATCGAAGAACCTGAAGTTCCTCTGGCAGAAGCTCCAAAGACAGGCGACAACATGATGACATGGGCAATGATCGCATTACTCTCATTAGTTGGACTCTTAGCATTAGGAAGAAGAAAAAATGAAACAAATAACTAATTTTTCGTAACAGGGATTAGTGGTAAAAATAAAAAAAGAGAAGGTATCCTGAAACATGGATACCTTCTTTATTTGCTTATATGTTCCGGTTGCTGGCTGCGCTTATGCACCCGGTTCCAGAGGTTTTACTGTATATGTAAGCTCTGCAGGTGAATGAGGATACTGGCGTTTGAATGACTTGATTATACGGTCACATACCATGCAGCTGTTTTCGTAGTTGGCCAGATGAAGCATGATGATAAACTGTGATGAACTGCACTGGCTTACCACATCTCCACGCCGCAGGTTGATGCGGATCTGTTCCTGCAGATTTTCCATTACAGTATTGTGGCTGCGCTTTGAAAGGGCTTTGCCGTGTTCCCCTGCCACATTTATCATGCAGATATGCACTGCCGCTCCGGTTCTTTCAATGAGACGGGCTGTTGAATAATGGAGCACTTTGAAAAAATCATACTCGCATACCAGTGCGCCGCTCAGTGCTTCCGTCTCTTTCAGCTGTTCCTGCACCACTTCCATAGGCACTGCCTTTTCGTTGGAAGTCTTGATTGCTTCATAATATATATTGCGGATTTCTTCTGACGGAAGTACGCCGAAGTCAGCAAGAAATATTTTACTTATCTTTTCATAGGTAGAAATAACTTCTCTGCGTTCGCCCATTGCCAGCAGGTTTGTCATCAGATGAAGATAAACTTCTTCGCTGTATGGCTCAATCTTCAGAGCTTTATTGCAGATATCAACTGCCTCCTGCCTGCGCTGGCGTTCTTCAAGCATGGCCAGAGTGTCTTTTACTATATTAATGTAGATTTCGTGGTAGTGAAGTGCCACTGATCTTGACCAGCTTTCGGCAGAAAGTTTTACGAGAAAATCATCATTATATAATGATATTGCTTCAAGCCAGCATTCCAGTTTCTTTTCGTCAGTATCCGCGGCATCCCCTTCTTTGCAGAATTTGTCAAACTCTCTTACATCGATGGAAACTTCAATTTCCGGACTTACAATGTAACCGCCGCCCTGATGAAGAATCAGGTTGTGGCCTGCATTCTCGTCAAGCTTATTAAGCAGCGTACGCACTCTGTGGAAAGTTGTTCTGAGTGCATTCTGCGGATTATCCTTTTCTTCATCGTCTTCCCAGAGCAGGTCGATGAGTTCTTTCTGAGAAATGGTACGTCCCTTGTGGTAAAGAAGGTACGCTAAAAGCAGCCATACCTTACGTGTACGGCTTGTACTGTCGTCGATTTTCTTTTCACCAAGCTGAACTGAAAAACTGCCCAGCATCTGTACTTTGAATTCTTCTTTTTTCATTTCGCTGAACTCTCTTTTTCATTTTATTGCACATTACATTTTAGCACACAAAAAAACATAAAACAATAAACAGTCAAAAAAAACTTGCTCATAATATGCAGCGGTTGTTATAATTGTGGTAATAATTACAGCATTCACAGGAAGGAGCACCGCCATGAAACTCAAGGACACTCTTTTAATAGTAGGAAAAAGCAAAGAAACACGCAGCACCCTGCACAGGATTTTTTCTGATTCCTACAATATTATTGAATCCACCACACATGAACAGGGATTATTCTTGTTTAAAGAAAATATGAACTGCATTGCCGCTGTGTTGCTTGATATCAAGCCACCTAAATCACGGCGTGAATCTCTTACAGCCAGAATGCGCAGTATCCCGGGCAGCGAAAATGTTCCGATTATAATTCTTTCAGATCCCGGTGATACTCAGCAGGAAATAAGAGGATATGAATACGGTGCTTCCGATGTGATTTTCAAGCCTCTGAATGAGACTACAATTTATCACCGTGTCAAGATACTTACCGAGCTTGCGGTTCACAGAAATCATCTGGAAGTACTGGTACAGGAGCAGGCTGATATAATGCGTTCTTCCAACGAATCCATGGTGGACGTGCTTTTCACCATCATCGAATACAGAAGTATTGAAACGGGTAACCATGTAATGAGAATCCGTGAGTACACACGTATACTTCTGGAAAAAGTAATGGAAACATATTCTGAATATGGTCTGACCCCTGAAGATGTTGCTTCTATAGTCAGTGCTTCTTCACTTCACGACATCGGCAAGATTTCCATTCCGGACAGTATCCTCAACAAGCCGGGCAGACTTACCGATGAAGAGTTTGAAATTATGAAAAGTCACACAACCAGCGGCGCCCGTATTCTGGAAAACCTCAATGAAGTAGGAGACCGTAAGTACCTGCGTTATGCATATAATATATGCCTTTACCATCACGAACGCTGGGACGGAGGCGGCTATCCTGAAGGGCTGGTTGGCGATGAAATACCTATCTGCGCTCAGGTAGTGGGCATTGCAGATGTTTATGATGCCCTGACTTCAGACAGAGTCTATAAAAAAGCTTATCCTCATACGAAAGCAATAAATATGATACTTAACGGTGAATGCGGTGAATTTTCACACAAAGTACTGGAGTGTCTGAAAAAAGTCCGTGATGAGTTCGAAAAGATACACCTGGCACTCAATGATACTCCTTCAGATATAAAAAATACACCTGAGGATCTGACTACACCACTGCCTGCACCATCCTATCAGCTTCAGAAAGTAGATGCTCTACAGTCAGTACAGGTAAAATACCAGACTCTCCTTCACTATGCCGGTGCAACCGTAATTGAAACTGACCTTATCAGCGGTGTGTACCATGTGGTTTATAACCCTAATCCGGACTTTTATTTTTCCGGGCAGAAAGGATCAATTGCTGAAGCACTTCAGGATATGATGAATACATCTGTTCACCCTGAAGACCGTGTGGATGCAGCTGCTGTCATAAGTGAAATCAAGGAAAAAATCACAGGTCACGGAACCCGTAAGGTAATAACTTCCCTCCGCGTGTATATTCCTTCTTCACGCAGTTATATTACATACAAGGTAACTTACCTTCACATCAAGGACAACATTCCGGGCACTGCTGCAGTAATGATAGTTTTTGAGCCGGAGGCTTATGCACCGTCTCTGCCTAATGATATAGAACGCTCTTTTGAATATGATGACGGCGGATTATACTTTTACAACCTTATCGGAAGTACAATCGTCTGCGAAAACAACAGTGACTTCAGAATTGTTTATGGTTTTGATAATCTCTTTACTCTTCTTGGCTATACTTCAGACGAAATTGAAAAGAATTTCGGAAACAATCTGATGGAAATGGTCCTTCCTGAAGACCGTCCTTATCTTCTGAAACAGATTGACGAGCAGCTGGCTGAAGGTAATCTTCTGGAGCTGGAATACCGGATGATGACAAAAAACGGTTCTTCCGTCTGGGTAATCAACAAAACCCGTATGCTTGAAGATTCCAGCGGAAAAAGTTATTTTTACAGTTCTCTTTCGGATAATACAAGAAGCAAGAAGATTCAGCACCAGCTCCAGCAAGAACTTGAAAGAAGCCGCCTGATTATCAACCAGTCAAATGACATAATCTTCGAACTGGACATTGAAACAGACCACCTGTGGTGTTCTGACCAGTGGGAGGAACGCTTCGGCCACAAGGCGCTTACAGACAATTATACTGAAAAAGTATATAATTTATCCCACATTCATCCTGATGACATGCCGAAGATGAAAGAAGGAATCAGCAGACTTGTCAGCGGAGAAGCGCACATTGAAGTTAATGTGCGTATAGTGAATTCTGACGGCATTTATACGTGGAATCAGATACGTGCAACTTCCAAAAAAGATGAAACTGGCAAAGTCCGCAAGGCCATCGGCGTAATCGTGGATATTGACAGAGAAATCCAGTCCATACAGCAGCTTCAGAAAAAATCTGAAATGGATTCCCTTACAGGACTTTATAATAAAGAGGCAACTCAGAAGCGTATAACAGATCTGCTCGCTGACAGGAGCCCGGATAAAAAATCTGCTCTTCTCATTCTGGACCTGGATAATTTCAAATCCGTAAACGATACTTACGGCCACCTTTTCGGTGATAACGTGCTTATGAAAACTGCGATGGAAATACGTAAATATTTCAGAAGCAGTGATATTACCGGCCGTATAGGCGGCGATGAATTTGCTGTATATATGAACGGATTTGAAGGAGATAACATCATCCATACCCGCTGTCAGTTCCTTGTGGACAGCCTCAGTGAACTGTACAAAGAGATGCTTCCTGATATCAATGTGTCCTGTTCCATTGGTATTGCAATGATACCTGAGCACGGAGACAGTTTCGTAGAAGTGTACAACAAAGCAGACCAGGCACTCTATCAGGCTAAAAGAAACGGCAAAAACTGTTACTTTATATATGATGGCAAAGTATCTGTTACTGCTCAGAACCTTGTTACAAGCATAAGTGATACTATCGACTCCAATGAGCAGCCAGGCTTTGCAAGCAACAGTATTCTTTATTACCTGTTCCAGACGCTGTACGAATCTACTGATAAGTATGAAACTATCCGTATTATTCTGGCTGAAGTAGGACGCCGCATGAATGTGAGCCGCGTATATATTTTTGAAAGTAATGACGAGCGTACAGAGCTTTCCAACACATTTGAATGGTGTAATGATGGTGTTGAACCGGAAATTGACAATCTTCAGAACCTTAACTATATTGACGGAGAAATCGCCGGATACAATGAAGTATATAACGAAAGAGGAATTCTCTACTGCACAGACATATCCACTCTGGAGCCCCGCTTCCGTGCTGTACTTGAGCCGCAGGGAATCAAATCACTGCTGCAGTGTGCGATTTATGACAAAGGTGAATTCTGCGGCATGATTGGTTTTGATGAGTGCCATCTCAACCGCAACTGGACCCAGGAACAGATTGACATGCTAACCCTTCTTGCTCGTGCAGTTGCCCTGTTCCTGCTTAAAGAACGTGAGCACGAAAAGATTCAGCTCATGAGTGAAAATCTTTCCACAGTGCTCAACAATCAGGATGCATGGGTTTATGTAATCGACCCTGAAACTTTCCAGCTCAGATATATCAATCAGCGTACCCTTGATATTGCCGGAGACATAAAAGAAGGTGATTACTGTTACAAAACTATGATGAACAGAGATACTCCATGTCCTGACTGTCCTTCACTCAGACTGGACAAAGAAAAACATGCAGATGCTGTAATCAACAACCTGTATTTTAACCTCAATGTACGCTGCCGTGCTGCAGAAATTACATGGAACGGTGAAAAAGCATGTCTGATTACATGCCACGAACTTAAGTAAGAGCAAAAAAAAACCGGATGGCCCCAACTGGGACTATCCGGTATTTTTTTAAGACATATTATTTCCAGTAGTCAAGTTCGTCCTTGATACCAGCTTTTGCTGCAACGAACTGAGGATCCTTGCCAGCCTTCTTCTGTGCTACGTAGTCTTCAAGACAATTCATAGCAGGCTTCATAAGAATCAGGATTACAGGCACGTTGATTACTACCATCATACCCTGAAGCATGTCAGCAGTATTCCATACAAGACCTGCACTTGCAACTGCACCTACGAATACCAGAACAGTTGCGATAATTCTGAATACAAGAAGTCCTGTCTTGCTTACTTCTCTGTTAAGGATGAATCTTAAGCATCCTTCGCAGTAGGAGTAGTTACCAATCAGTGTTGTGAATGCGAATAAGGACATTGCGATGCAGAGGAAGATTGGTCCGAAACCACCGAGGTTTTCAGCCATAGCTGTCTGAACATACTTTGCACCACCCATATCAGCGTCAAATGCTACTCCGGAGGACAGGCACATAAATGCTGTTGCAGTACAGATGAGGAGTGTATCGATGAATACGGAAAGCATCTGTACAAGACCCTGCTTAGCTGGGTGGGAAACGTCTGCAGTAGCAGCTGCGTTAGGAGCAGAACCCATACCAGCTTCGTTGGAGTAAAGGCCTCTCTTGATACCGTTCATAACGCAGGAACCTGCGAAACCGCCGAAGATAGCCTTGAAATCAAATGCGCTTTCAAAAATCATACCGAACATTGCAGGAATCTGCTTTGCATTGATAATGAGTACGATAATAGCTACTACTACGTAGATAACACCCATTACTGGAACCATAACGCCTGTAACCTTAACCAGTCTCTTAGCACCGCCGATAACGATGATACCGAATAATACAGCAAGGATTACACCAATAATCGCTGCAGTGGAATCACCATAGAAGCTGAATGTGGAGAAAGTGTCCTGAAGGTTGTAAGCTGCAAGCATGTTGTAACCTACAGCATATGTAAGGATGATGATTGCTGAGAAGATAACACCCAGCCATCTCTGTCCGAGAGCATCCTGCATGTAGAAAGCAGGACCGCCGTAGCTTGTGCCATCCGGATTCTTTTTCTTATAAATCTGAGCAAGTGTGGATTCAACGAATGCAGAAGCACCACCGATAATAGCAGTAATCCACATCCAGAAAACAGCACCTGCACCACCGGAGCAGATAGCAGTTGCAACGCCGATGATGTTACCAGTACCTACACGGGAAGCTGTGGAAACCATAAGAGCTCCGAATGAAGAAATACCATTCTTATTCTTTGGTTTTTCCATAATAACTCTGAAAGATTCTGTGAACAGACGTGCCTGGATGAATTTGGAACGCACTGTCAGGATAATTCCGCCTAAAAGCAGAATTAAAGGAACGCACCATGGCTGATATAATACGCCACTGACTGCGTTGATAATGTTGTTATAAAGGTCAAGCATTTTATATTTCTCCTGTTTAATGTGTTAAAGTATTAAAAAAACATTTTTCGAACATTTCTATATTAACAAAAATGTTAATAAAGTGCAAGGAAAATTTTATCTGTTTATCACAACTTTTGCAAAGTTTTCATAGAAATATCCTTCACGCTTTCCTTCAGGGTCTACATCGTTGAAGAAGCATGATGGAATTTCTTTTTCATTGAGGTTCTTCAGGATGCAAGGTGTGCAGCCCTGATCGTGGTTGTTTGGATGGTTTGGGCAGTCGTAACTGTCACATGTGCAGAATTCTACTTTTGACATAATTTTTCCTCCTGTGTTTTTTATTTTATTAAATATTATCTGTTTATTTTAGGCGGTATCCTGCTTTCGCAAGGCACTCTGGTCTGGCAAAGTCCACATCCGTACCGCGGATAATATTTATCATAAACCTTGTCATTATGTTCAGAGCATTTTTTCTTGCCATTGCCGCCTTCTCTGGTAATTGAACCTGCCGGACATCTTCTGATGCAGGCACCGCAGCCATTGCAATATTCGAAAATCTCTGTATATGGTCTTGTGTCCGCCGGTATATCACCATCAGTAATGACACTGATAAATCTTCCGGCGATGCCTTTTTCAGTAATCAGGCCATTGGACATGCCGAATGTTCCCAAACCGCAGATATATGCTGTATGCCTTTCGGACCAGTTGCTTCCGGACCTGACACCGTCCATCACCGCCCTGAGCCTGTTATCAGTAGTCGGCAGGCATGTTCTGAGACCAAGCTCATTAAGCTTTCTGCAGAATTCCTCAAGCAGTTCTTCAAGATAGTTCTGGCCTTCAATTCTTCCGTGGAGCCATGCATGAGCCGGCATTTCCCTGCACTGTCCGTTGGCTTTTCTTACTTCTTCTGTAAAAGGGAAAAACATTGAAATTACAGATTTTGCGCCACAAAGCCATTCCTCCGGCATCATATACCAGGAAACGACTACTTCTTCGGACCTGAGTTTTTCAAACAAAGGGTCGTCAGCTGCTCCGATGCCTACAAGGGGTTTTTCAAAAAACCTTATGCCTGCTGCTTCAGGGCTCAGAGCCAGCTCTTCTTCAACCCGGTTTCCCGGAAAACTCTCATATAAATCGTATATTATCTTTTCAATTAAATTCTTTTCCATGCTCTTGCCTTTACACATTCATTTCAAGCCCTGCCCGTACATCAGCCACTGTCAGCTTCATCAGCTCATCATCGGTAAGGCCTTCACCTCTGGCCGCTGCAAGGCGGGTAGCCTGGCAGTTGATAATCTTCTCAAATGTGTTGCGGACAGTACGGCCGTTACCGAAGTTTTCATCGCGCATTTCGTACATACGGTCAAAAACTTCACGCAAAAGTTTCTGCCCTGCCTCTTCCAGCTGATATCCGTTGGATTTACACTGAAGCAGGAAAATCTTTTCCATCTCTTCGCCGGTATAATCAGGGAAGTGAATATATTTATTGAATCTGGACCTGAGACCCGGATTGGATTCGATGAACTTGTGCATAAGGTCATCATATCCTGCCACAATTACAACCAGCTTGTCGCGGTTATCTTCCATAGCTTTGAGAACTGTGGCAATGCACTCCTTACCATAGGAATCGTTATCCCCCTGAACCAGTGAGTACGCTTCATCGATAAAAAGCACTCCGCCCAGTGCAGACTGAACCACTTCTGCCGTTTTAATTGCAGTCTGGCCCTGATATCCTGCGATAAGGCCTGCGCGGTCAACTTCCACCAGCTGGCCCTTTTCCAGAAGGCCGATTGCCTTGTATAATTTAGAAAGAAGTCTTGCGATGGTGGTCTTGCCTGTTCCCGGATTTCCGGAGAAAACCATGTGATGTGAAAGTTCAGGGGCTTTGAGGCCGCGTTCTGTTCTCAGCTTGCAGACCCTGATAAAGTTCATCATGGTACGGATATCTTCTTTTACAGTGTCAAGTCCCACCAGATTGTCCAGCTCTTCCATTAACTCTTCGTAAGTAGGCTCCGGTTCTGCTTCTTCGGACTGAGAAGCAACAGCACTCTGGTCATCCCTTTTTACAGCGGCTTCTGCCTCTTTCTGAAGTTTCACTGGCTCTGTCACAGGTTTGTCACTATCAAACTTCGGAATTTCAATATCCGAAAAATCCCCCATGTTGCTCTGCACCATCTTTTCAATTGCATCCATTGTCTTATCCAGCATTTCAGCTGAAGAAAGACTTTTGCTGCGCAGATCCAGTCTGTCTGCCAGGTCAAATACTGACATATCAATGCTGCTTTCCACTTCCGGCATCTTCGGAATATCATCCTTGCTTATTTTTTTACCCAGATCCTCAGCATATTTTTTATAGAAGTCCATATATATTTCTTTCAATAAATCCAGATTATCCATAATAACCTCCTATTCCAGTACTCCTCTGAGAATATCCATGTCCCACTCATCAAAATCCTCCGGACTGATGTTGCACATATAGCATGCGTTCTGAAAAGCAGTTTCAAAATCGTCGGCAGCAAACAGGCCCAGCGCGCTGGAAACTTTGAGCATCTTTTCTTCATGCTCGTCCATTGCAGCATCTGCCTGCGCATTCATATATTCGTCTTCCAGAAATCCTCCGTCATAATTGTCTGATACAAAAAATCCGCTACTCATTGTTTTTTCTCCATTCTTCCAGATTCTTTCTCATTGCCCGTTCCTGAAGAGCCTGATACATTTCAAAATATCTTCTGCCGCGTTCTGCATCGGCGCCAGTCGGGTCACCCATGACACCGTTTTCACTTATAGACTTTACTCCTTCATTAAAGAAGCGGTCTGCCACTTCAGGGGTGAACTGGCCTATGTAACCTGCAGCCAGTTTTTCTTTACGGACATAGTTTTCGTCAATCATCATCATTACAGAGGTTTCCCAGTCACATGCATGGCCGCCGCATGTTCCCGGAAACAGTCCCTCAGTACGGTCCATTTCCACCAGAAGCTCATCCACCTCTTCCAGCATGCAGCCACTTACGATGCATATATCCGGATACTCTGCCGCCAGATCTTCAGTTATTCTAGTCAGTTCACCGAAATTGCCCCCGTGGGATGATGTAATTATAATCTTTTTAAAACCATGGTGCACATATGCCGCCACATAATCTTCCAATATGCCCCTGAACACTTCAGGGCGAAGAGTTATTGTCCCCGGCATACCCATATGGTGTCTTGAAAGGCCAGGTCTGATTACAGGAGCAACCAGAGTGTTTCCAAGGCGTTTCGCCAGGTCCACTGCCTCAGCATATCCGATTGCCGTGTCAGTAATTTCAGGCAGAGCCGGTCCGTGCTGCTCTACTGATGCAGCAAATATCAGAACAGTATCCATACCCTTTTCCATTGCTTCTTCAATTTCCGGCCAGGTCATCTGTTCAAGTAATAAAGTTTTCATAGCACTCCTCCTCTGCTGCACACTAGAGTTCCATTTTAACGCCAAAACCCTGGTTTTCCGCCATATCGGTTATCTGCGATGCGACCATCAGGTCCTGAAGACCGATTCCTGTGCTGTCAAAAATTGTGATTTCTTCAGCGTCTCTGCGGCCTTGCGCCCTGCCAAGTATCACATCGCCCATTTCAGTTATATCACCAGGACTTACAAGACCCTGTTTTACCGCCTTTTCGCATTCACCTACATTGATTACCTGAGTCAGGTCATCGCAGAAAAGCTTTGCAGCGGCCACCAGATCCACGTCAAGTTCCTGCTTACCCTCCATATCAGAGCCGATGCAGGAAAGATGAGTTCCAGGTTTCACCCATTCCTTTTTGATTATACCGTCCCGGGCAGGTGTCGCTGTAAGAATGATATCAGCTTCTCTTACTGCAGTTTCCAGATCAGACGCCGGCAGTACAGGAATATTGATTCCCAGCTTTTCGCAGGTTTCATTGATGAACGCCTCTACCTTGTGCGGCGAGCGTAAATTTGCCACATATATTTTTTTAATATTTTTCATAACATTGAGCGTAGCTTCCAGAAGGACCGGTCCCTGTGCTCCTGTTCCCACAAGAAGAAGCACTTCAGATTCAGGACGGGCCAGATATTTGCATCCAACGCCACCGGCAGCACCTGTACGCATGTTAGTAATCAGACCTCCGTCCATCATGCTCCTGAGCATACCTGTTTCCCTGTCAAAAACCAGAATTGTGCCGGTCAGACGAGGCAGATTGTACTTGTCGTTTCCTTCAAAGGCGCTCACAAGCTTCATGCCGAAAATCCCTGCCCCATCCATGCTTCCGCTCTTTATATCAAACTCCGAAACACCATCCTCGAAAGAATGGCATACAATAGGAAAAAGTTCCGCCTGATTGTCACATTTGAGAGAGTAGGCCTTTTCCACAGCCTCAATTACAGTGTCCATATCAAGAACACTGCTGATTTCTTTTTTACTGATGATTGTGAACTGATGCATAGTCTACTCCGTTTCTTTCTTGTTAAAAGCCTTTTTAAGAATAAAATACGATACTGTCATATCGAAAGCATAAAGTCCCAGATAAACACATGTTACGAATTTAGCATGTTTTTTGTAATTCCAGTTTTCAAAGTAATCCTTTTTCATGATTATACTCTCCTTTCAAGAATCCAGCTGAGTAATATCTCTTTTTCATTTGCTAATCTGCCATCAATTACTTCCTCCAGTGCTTCTTTCAGCGTCTGTCCGATGGTTCTTCCATCAGTAATACCGGCTACAATAAGGTCATTGCCGTTGACTGCAAGATCTTTAAGGCTGAAACACTGTTTTTCCTCTGAAATAAGTGTCAGCAAATCTTCCAGCTGATTATAATACTGCTGTCTGCCTGCAAACTCAGGGCTCTGGGACAGATTGTCAGCCCTTTTGAGAAGTATCAGGTCACGTAAAGTTTCCTCGCCCAGTTTATTCAGTGCCCTCTTTACAGCTTTAGGTGTCAGCTCAATCTGAAGGTCGTGGTATTTTACAAGGTCAGTAACGCGATTCAGAGTTTCATTGTCAAAACGAAGCCTGTGCATCACTGCCCGCGTTATTTCTTCACTTCTGGCAGCGTGACCATAAAAATGTCCTGTTCCGCTGTCATCAGTGGTAAAAGTCTCTGGTTTGCCTGCATCATGGAGCAGGGCCGCCCACCTGAGATGAGGCTCCGGCCTGATACAGTCTACACAGACTGCCGAATGTTCAAGTACATCATATATATGATGAGGATTCCTTTGGTCAAAGCCCTTTATTGTCATCAGCTCCGGAATTGCCTGCCCGATAATATCTGCGTATTTGAGGATTATACAGCCTGCACCAGAACCGGTCAGAAGCTTTGTCAGTTCTTCACGGATACGTTCCGCACTGATTTTTTCAAGCAGATGTTTGTTGGCTGTCATTGCACGGCCAGTTTCCGGTCCGATTTCAAAGCCCAGAACTGAAGCAAATCTTATTGCCCTCAGAATTCTGAGAGCATCTTCTTTAAAACGCTGATCAGGATTTCCGACAGCCCTGATAATACCCGATGATATATCCTCACTGCCGCCGAAATAGTCTTTGAGGCCGCCTGCCGGACTCCATGCAATTGCGTTCATAGTAAAATCGCGCCGCGCCAGATCCTCCTGAAGACTGCCCGTAAACTCAACGGAATCCGGATGGCGTCCGTCGCTGTAAGTTCCTTCAACGCGGAAAGTAGTCACTTCCACAGGCTCTCCGCCGGTCAGCACTGTAACGGTTCCATGCTTAATTCCGGTATCGAATACCTTTGCACTCCGGCCATCTGCAAGTAACAGACCTTCAAAAACTGCCCTCACCTGTTCAGGCCGAGCCGATGTGGTCACATCAAAATCATGAGGTTTTCTGCCCATAATCATGTCACGGACACAGCCCCCTACAATATATGCTTCAAACCCTGCAGCTTCCAGCGCATTAAGCACTGTGCCGACTTCCGGCGGAATAAAGTCCCAGACAAACATTTCCGAAACAGAGTCTGCACCGGTAAAGGTACTTATTTTGTTGCTGCGGTGCTCACCGCCTCTGTGCAGATAAAAATTGTGAGCATTGTCATTACCCTGCACTACCTGAAGAGCCATGTGAGAAAAACCCTGAATGAAACCGCAGGCCTTTACTGCTTCCAGCAGCGCAGTTCCCACACCTTGCTTCCTGGCACTTCCGTCTACATGAAGGGAATCAATGTATATGGTGTTTTCCATACGCTCAAAAGGTCTGAATGCAGCAAACCCAAGAACACGACCTTCGCTGGCAGCAACATATATTCCATGATCCGGCTGTTTCATGTAGCCGCTCCAATTTTGCTCCTGCTCCCGGACATTCAGGCTGTCAAGGTAGCTCTGAATCAGAAGGCCCTCGTATGTTGATTTCCAGCTTCGTACATAGAGCTCTGCAATCTGCCGGACATGCTCCTGCTGCGCCGGCTGCACATCATATTCATTTTTATTATGCGCAAAACCCATTTCTGCCTCTCCTGCACCTTCTGCCTTATATTTCTGACTTATATTATAGAATTATTATACAAAAAAACATGTTCTTTTACAAGGCTGGTGTTATAATGTAAGCAACAACTGTATTAAGGAGATACTATGAAAAAAAATAATAAAATTTTACTTATTCTCAGCCTGCTTGTATGCATAAACGCTCTGGCAGCAAGCATCCTTTCAAATATAACTCTGGGAACCATCCTGACATGGGTCCTTGCATTTATACTGCTTCTGTGCAGCTTCCGCACCGGTATAGCAGCAAGCAAACCTTTAAAGATTATAAAATATACATTGCTGGGGCTTTTCTGCCTGCTTCTTGCCGGCAGCTCAGTGCTTTATATCAGTGGCAGCCAGAACAATGTAACCTATGAGGAAGACGCAGTAATCGTTCTTGGCACCGGAGTCCGCGGCGAAGAACCTACCGAAAGCCTGAAACGCAGACTTGACGCTGCTGCTGCTTATCACGAAAAAAATCCTGATGCCCTCATTGTGGTTACCGGCGGCAAAGGTGATGACGAAAATCTTTCAGAAGCGGAAGTTATGGAGCGCTACCTTCTGAAATCCGGCATACCGCAGGAAATCATCATAAAAGAAGACCAGGCAACCAGCACTGAAGAAAACTTTATGTTTTCCGGCGGAATTCTGGGCAAGCGGCTCCCTTCCGGCTACAAAACCTGCTACATCAGTAACGACTTCCACATCTACCGCGCCGGACTTTATGCCCGCTACTTCGGTTTTCCTGACGCAACCCATGCCAGCGGCACTACGCCGTGGTACATGATAGTGCCAAACGGCCTGCGGGAAACTGTGGTGATTATAAAGACATTTATTATTGGATAAAATAAAACCTCTTGAAGCTTCAAAGGCTCCAAGAGGTTTTTTGCTATCTGAATTATTTTTCTACCCGGCATTCCACTCCATCTTCACTGCTCCATCCAGGTCTTTCCACAGGAAAGTTGCCTTTTCAGCAGCCATTTCCAATGTCATGTATCCGTGCCAGCTGTTCTCTTTAGGAATGGCAACAGAACCCGGGTTAATATAAACATAGTCTCCGTGGTCCACGCATTTTGGTACATGGGTGTGGCCATTGAGCAGAATATCGCCACCCTTCATCGGCGGCAGATTCTTTTCGTTGTAAATGTGGCCGTGGGTCACGTACATAAGTACATTTCCAACGGGCACCAGTGCATAATCCGCCAGAACAGGGAACTCCAGCACCATCTGGTCAACTTCTGCCTCGCAGTTTCCGCGGACGCAGAGAATCTGGTCTTTTATCTCGTTAAGCATTGCAATAACTGTCTTTGGGGCATAACCTTCCGGCAGGTCGTTGCGCGGTCCATGGTAGAGCACATCACCGAGGAGCAGCATCCTGTCAGCCCCTTCAGCGGCGTAAGCCTCAAGAAGCTTTCTGCAGTAATATTCCGAACCATGTATGTCAGATGCAATCATCCATTTCATATTATTTTCCTCCATTTCCCATGCCCACAAAATCCAGCACCGGTGTGTTGAACAGGCTGAAATCTTTTTCCTCGCTTGCCGCCTCGTAATATTCACGGGCCGCACGGCACATGCGCAGGCAGAACTGCTCGATGTCGATCCGGATATCCAGACTTTCCTTACCTGAACTGCTCTCCATATTCTGACACACAGATGTCCCGCAGTTTACTCCCAGATGAAAGCGGACTGCCGTATCATCGTCTTCTTCGTTGATAAACCCTTTGTTCTGGTGCAGGTATTCGCACCTGAGCTGCCAGCAGCGCTGGCCACAGATGTATGGGTCCTCATCCTCTTCGCTGAGTTTGAAAAAAGGTGCGGCAAAATCATCAAACCACTGGCGGTACTGAGCACCCACGTCACGCATAGGTCTTTTCTGCAGATCCATCATTACGCGGCCGTCTCTGTAGCGACGCACCGCATCGGGAAATTCAATGCCGCCGCAGATATCCGGCAAAGTCAGTGCCAGAGCTAGAGCTGACTGCCAGCGTCCATCCTCAATATTCAGTTCGACTTCCTCTACTCTGCTCATGAATGTGAAATTTATATTTCTTCTGTCCATTTTTACTTCTTTACCTCCGGATTATATCGAAAGCATTTTTCTGTCAGCAGAAACTACAGCATAGTACCTGTAGCCTCCGGTGAAGTTATATGTTTCAAAGCCTTTTTCTGCAAGGATTCTGCTTGCTACGTAGCTTCTCACTCCGCTTTCGCAGATTACATAAACCGGCTTGCCCGGATCAATTTCATCAATACGCTCACGAAGCTCGTCAACCGGTATATTTTTAAAACCGCTGATGTGACCCATCTGATATTCTTCTCCTGTTCTCGCATCCAGCAAAGTCACACTGCCGTCTCTTGGAAGCTGGCTTTCTTCTTCCAGATACCACTGCTTAAGCAGGCCCTTTTCAATATTTTCTGCCATGAAACCTGCCATGTTGACAGGGTCCTTTGCAGATGAAAACGGTGGTGCATAAGCAAGTTCCAGGTCTTTCAGCTGTGTTGCCTTAAGCCCTGCATGAATGGCAACAGAAAGCACATCAATCCTCTTGTCAACTCCCCCGTAACCCACAATCTGAGCTCCCAGAATACGGAAAGTTTCCTTTTCGAAGACAACTTTCATCATCATCGGACTGCCGCCCGGATAATATCCCGCATGGTTCATCGGTGAAAGAATAACCTTATCCACATCCAGTCCTGCTTTTTTTGCGTTGGCCTCATTAAGCCCCGTGGATGCAGCCGTCATGCTGAAAATCTTTATAATTGAACTTCCCTGAGACCCCTTGTAGATGCTGCTTCCGCCGCAGATATTGTCCGCAGCAACTCTTCCCTGCTTGTTTGCAGGTCCTGCCAAAGCAATAAGTGCATCATCGCCTGTAACATAGTGTTTTACCTGTACAGCATCACCGACAGCATAGATATCAGCAACTGAAGTTTCCATGCGCTCATTGACTGCAATACTGCCTTTGATTCCCCTTGCGAGTCCGGCAGATTCAGCAAGTGCAGAATCCGGCACAACCCCTATGGCCAGAATCACCATGTCTGCCTGAAGCTTTTCGCCGCCGTCAAGAAGTACACTGATTTCTTCACCATTTTCCTCAAATCCTTCCACGTTGCGCCCGAGGGCAAGCTTTACACCATTTCTCCTTACTTCCCCATGTATAAATGCTGCCATGTCATAATCAAATGGATTCATGAGCTGCTTCGGCCGCTGAACTATGGTAACATCCATGCCGCGGTCTCTCAGGTTTTCGGCCACTTCAAGACCGATGAACCCGCCGCCTGCGATAACTGCCTTCGCAGGCTTTTTCATTTCTATGTAGCTGTAAATGCGCAAAGTATCTTCTACTGTGCGCAGAGTAAAAATCTTCTTCGAATCAACTCCCGGAAGATCCGGAATTACCGGCTTTGCACCAGGAGAAAGCAGGAGCTTGTCGTAGCTTTCTTCAAAATTTTCCCCTGTCATCAGATTCTTTACTGAAACTGTTTTCCTTTCAGGATTGACAGCAGTCACCTCATGGCGCACTCTCATATCAATACGGAAGCGTGCATACATGCTTTCAGGAGACTGAAGGCTCAGCTCTTCCTCATCTTCAATGACCCCGCCCAGATAATATGGTAAACCGCAGTTTGCATAGGAAACATATCCGGAACGCTCAAAAACAATGATTTCCGCATTTTCATCAAGTCTTCTGATTCTTGCCGCAGCAGTTGCACCGCCTGCCACTCCTCCTACAATAACAACTTTCATAAAAGCACCTGCCCTTTCAATTTAATTCTGTCTTTATTTTACCAAATCTGAAAATATGCTCCGTAACTAAGTTACAAACCGCTGTGCGTATCCGCACCGCCGGCAAAGCTCTTCTGCAGCATGGCGTCCTTCAAAACCTTCTCTGATTGCACAGCCGCGAGGTGCATTTACAATCTCATCAATGCTGTTTTCAAAAATATTTCCAAGTTCAAGCAGGCCATCGCTGTCCAGGCAACATGGCACCACCCTTCCGTCACAGAGAATTCCGAAATGGTCACGAAGCCCGTAGCAGTACACTTCTTCGCCATACAAAGGAGCCTCCATGTCCGGCCACTCGAAACGGTCACCCCACTCAAGGTGGAGTTTATGATGAATCCTCAGACCTCTGGTGTTTTCTTCCCACTCGCCGCTGATGTGGTTTCGCAGGAACTCCAGCGCCAGGTCTGCCCGGCCATCATCAAAGCCTTTGTTCCAGAGCCTCATGACCACGATAATGCCCGCCTGAGAGGCTTTTTCTGCAAAATCAGCCACTTGCCCCATATACTTGAGAAAACCCGTCTCATCATCATTTTCGAAGCTGTGGAGGGAAATATTCACCTTATATACCCCTGATTCAATCAGTTCTTCGCCACGTTCCACCAGTAACGTACCGTTGGTGGTTATTACAGAAAGGAAACCCTTTCCGGATGCAATTCTTATGAACTCCTGCAGCAGCGGGTGCATCAGCGGCTCACCCATCAGATGATAGTATATGTACTTTGTATGGCCCTCCAGCTTATCAAGAACAGCACAAAACTGCTCTCTGGTCATAGCTCCGGCCTCCCGCCCGTGCCCATGACAAAAAGAGCAATTCATATTGCATATATTTGTTATTTCAACGTAAACTTTTGAGTACATTAATCGTCCTTCTTGTCCACATGTATTTCTTCGAGACCGTACTCGATGGCCACCACCAGACCCACAACCTGAAGCTGATCCCTTATGTCGTCCACGGCGATCTCATAAAATTCCTTTGAAGACCTCTGTTTAGGCTTCACTTCAGCAACCGTACGGCCGCCATCCTTTATCTCGTAACCGTCACCGATGAGGCGTGTTCTAACCTCCCAGCCGGTGCCTTCTATCTTATACTTATCCCTCACCGGATTGAGCCCCTTTTTAACCTCCAGAACTTTACAGCCGTCCACATATACACCGTATTTTGTGACAAGACCGTGTTCTTCTCTCACCTCTGCGGCCAGGTTGTTTTTTCTGTCACGGATTCTGATTTTCTGAGAAATAAAATCAGAAGCGTCAAGGTCATAGATTTCCTTGCCCCGGTCGTCTTCAATATGGTAATCCTGACTTCCCATCAGGCTTTTTTTCTTTCTTAAATAAAGCTTCATAAATTGTCTCCTCTATTCTTCAGCACCAGCCGGCATTCCAATTCTGTAAGATGCTACGTACTCCATGCCTTCCTCCGTCTCAATTGCCGGATTTTCGCGGACAAATGCCGCCTCAATGCCCTTTTCCTCCGCACCGAGAGCAAAATGACAAAGGGCAATGCCCATATCAACCTTCTGCATATCCAGCCTGCCGCCGCTGAAGCCTTTGCCACGCTTCAGGTAAAAATGTACCATAGGCCGGCTTTCACCACTCTCCACGGCTGCTTGTTCAAAGCAGAAGGAGCCAGCCGTACCATTTCCAGAGGAAAAGCCAGATTTCCTGCATTTTCAGCTGTCAGCGGCACGGTGAAATCACCATCAAAGAAAAGCTCCCCGAAAGGCAGACGCTCGTCAGCCTTGATAGCCTTACGCATTACAGTTTCCTTTACGGACATTTTTTTAGCCGGATAACCCAGCGGACTTGCACAAGGCATCATTTCGTCATCGCCAAGCTCCATTGCAGCCTCATAGGCCGGTCTGTTCATGGTTCCTCCCAGCCACACTGTGCCAAGGCCAAGGGACCAGGCATACAGCACGAAAGTCTCAAAAGTATACCCGAAGGCCACGCAGGCATCACCGCCGGCCTTGATTTTTCCGGCCACATAAAGGTCTGTGCCGCTTACCACCGGGCAGCTGAGCCCGTGCTCACCTGCTTCCATGAACCGGAACTCAACAGGCAGGTTGTAAGGATTCTTTATGGTCTGTCCGAAAGCAAGCAGCTGTTCCCGCAACGCCTCATCAACAATGCGCTTTTCGTAGGTGCGCACACTTCTTCTTGCTTTAATACATTCTGAATAATTTGTCATATTATTATCTCCCCGATATTCTGTCAGTTATTTCCCTAAAAAGTTCAATGTACGCTGCCTCTGATTTTTCAAAAGGCTCGTACTCATATCCGGGTCTGATGCAGGTTTCAGGAAGCTCCACATCCATATCAAGTAAAAATTTAAGATCGTACATCAGCAGCGCATCGTCGATTGCCTTTACGGCAGCTGCCTCCTCTGCAGTAAGCCTGCGCCCGATGAACTTCTCATAAATACAGTCCAGGAGCCTGTTTTCATACTCCCTGTACTGAGGAAAAAGATTGTCTTTTATAGGCTTCGGCAGGTCCAGCATATATGCCTCCGACGCATCGTGAAGCAGGCAGGCTAAAGCTATAATGTCCGAGTATCCCCGCGCCCGTGCCTCCTGCGCGCAGTACACGCAGTGCCTTGCTACCGGAAAGAAAACCTTTGCATGGCCTCCGCCGCGGCAGATAAAAGAAAGGGCATGAGCAACGTCACCGATATGGATGGTCTCTGCCTGAGGGTTTTCAATATTCACCTGCCTGCCGCCGTAGGTGTTTATAATGGTCATATCCGTCTCCTTTTCCTCGCCTTTCCGCCGCCTAAAACATACTTATCTGAGGCGGATTGTTTCTTTCCTCCAGGTCCCTTGCCAGAAGCTCAAAAACCTGCTGATTCATGCGACAATCCTTAAGAGCCCTGTGGGCGCCGCTTGTATCGATACCGTAATATGCCGCCAGATCCACCAGCCTGTGGTGCCTCAGCTTTGGCAGCACCTGCCTTGCAAAATGCAGCGTATCTATGTAATCATTGCCAGGAATCTTATTCCAGAACCTGCGCGCGTCCCTGTACAGAAACTTCATGTCGAAAGCCTGTATGTTATGTCCTACCAGCACCATGTCCCCTGCAAAAGCAAGAAACTCCGCCAGCGCCTGGCGGAAAACCGGACTGCCCGCCACCATATCATCAGTTATGCCATTGACCTGACTTGCCCCGTAAGGAATGGGCACCTGAGGGTTCACCAGAGTGCTGAATTCACCGGTTACAAGGCCGCCTTCGACTTTGACTGCCGAAATCTCCACAACCTGATCCCGCGCCGCCGAAATCCCCGTGGTTTCCAGGTCAAAGACCACATAGTCAGGTACATATATTGTTTTGTGCTCGCCCAGTTTGCTGCCCAGCATGATGTGCTTCTTTCCTCCTGTGATTGGTATTTTCTGTTATTATACCACAAAGGCTGATGCATTACACTAAACTTTTGCTCCGGCAAGACCAATAATCAGCTGATTCCTTTTTTCAGCCGTTCCTGGGCATATTGCAGCGCCAGCTTAACATCATGAATGCTTTCAAAATCCTCCGGCAGGCAATGCTCCAGCTCCCCGCGGGAAAAGCTGCTGTATGTGCAGTGAGCTGCTGCGCAGGCCTGAAGTTCAGCCCATCTGAGCTGAAGCTCCCTGATTCTGCTTTTTAACAGCTGTGCTTCATCCGGATAACCATAATCACGTTCATAAGGTCTTAAATTCATCACTTGTTCCATACAGTACTGCATGTGCCTACCTCCTTTTTTAATTAAAAGTCCGATTCTACCCCTTCTGTGATTATAGTGTAACAAAGGAGATGTACCATAAAACGGACTGATTTCCGGATGCCACCAAAAAACCACAAAACCCGCTATATGCGGGTTTTACGATTCTTTTGGAAAAGTTAATGATATTTAGCTTTATAAACCTGCTAACAACCTTTAATTTGTTTTACTATATACTTCTTTATTTCTTCGACATCATTTAAACTAAATTTTTCATTCACCTTATCAAAATATTGTTTTATTTCATCTTTAGAAATCACGTTATTGGACGATTCATCCGGCAGAAGCCCTTCTCTTTCATTAAACCAAGGTTCCTCTTTATGAGTAATTATTTCAAGAGTTTTTCCACTATACAGCCCGAATGAATTCAGAACCAAATCAATTGTGGTTATTTCATCTTCGGTAAGTTCTTTAAAACGATCTCTTAAAATTACAAAACGTTTATCTTCAATAGGGCTATATTTAAATGTTTTAAACAATTCGTATACTTCCTTATATGCCGGTCCATGTGTCCAGGCCTGGCAGTCTTCAACAAATAAAGGCCGACCAAAATTGACCATATGGATTCCCTGAATAAAATAAAGCATTTTTTGTAACGCAAGAGGTGTTATCTCTTCAGTTTTTTCAAAAATGTAGGATATTGATGAAAGCAGTTTGCCAGATAAACTGAATAGATCTTCCAATTCTTCTGCACATTTCAGTGCTTTTTTATAAGCAGTTTCTCCTATTTTTTCCTTTGCCTTATTTAAGCATTTAATCATATACCCAGGTTCCCTGAGTGCTTTTTTAATAATATCAGAGTATTCTTTTGACGGCACCTGCCCCTGTAAATAACGGGTAACTGTTATTTCCCCGAAGCCAAGCGCAAGAGATACCGGTGCTTTCCCTATGTTGTATATTTCCATAAGGGTTTCAACATCTGAAATGCTAACAATATCCTCCTTTTCGCGGAACTGACGATCCATCTCCTCAGTTCTTAAATCAATAATTCCCGGAACATTAATCTCCATGCCGCAGTCATCACAAAATGCACGTGTCAATTCAATATCATATTCTTTTTCTTTGATAATGCATTTTTTCATTACTTTTTTAAACGAGTACGAGCATTCTTTACGACATTCCGGACAAAATGTGTGTTTCTCCTTTCCCATTTCTATTTCCTCCCTAAAAATCTATATATAAAGTAATTTTTTACTTGAACTTATACTTAAGTGGGTATTTCTGTTTATGAAAGGATACTACAATTGTATAGTGATTATCCATCTTGTTAAATTTTATATATAATGATACCGTGGTTTCTTTTCCCCCAAAGCGTGGAATAAGGCTTACATCCTTACCAAATATGTACAAGATTTCATGCGGATATCTTGGATCTTCATTGGGCGCGGTTTTACAAAAGTCCTCAACACACAAACTGAGTATTATAACTCCTGCACCATCCTCGTCAATTAAATACTCTTCGAAAAGCTGATTATTAACTTCTCTTGCTGAAATTTTGTATCTTTTATCTTTAACAGCAGCCTTAACATCGTCAAGATAAATCTGAACTTCTTCTTTTGTTATGGACATATGTAGTGTTCCCCCTTTCAAATCCAATGATACCCTTTTTATTTTTTTCTATCATCATTATATAAAAATGATGGTATTTTGTCAATATGCCATCATCATAAATTTTACTTCCGCTTCTCATAATCCGCCTCAACCCTGCTCTTCCAGCTGGCTGCAAGGCGCTTGCCGCCGCGCACGCTGCGCATCGCCTCGTCCAGCACCTCATAATTTAGGGCAGTCCCCGCCGCATCGCAGCAGTAATTCACCGCGTGGTCCGCATCAATGCCGAAACGCCCCGCCTCGCAGACCGCGTCAATGTTGGCACCGAGGAAAAGAAACTCCCAGCCATACTTTTCCTTCTGGCGCTGAATCATGGCCTTCACCTTTTCGGCGCGATACCTTCTGCTGGCGTTTTCCATGCCGTCGGTGGTGATGATGAAAAGAGTCTTTTCCGGGCGATCCTCCTCCCGGGCGTACTTGTGCACATTGCCGATGTGGTCAATGGCGCCGCCCACCGCATCCAGCAGAGCCGTGCAGCCGCGGACGTAATACTCTTCTTCAGTCA
>JAFQHT010000042.1 GCA_017397825.1 Bacillota bacterium
TATCGCAATTATATAACTTCCGTTAAGATTTTACAATTATGCAAATTGTTTTTTTATATAAACAAAACCTCCGGACCGTAATCCAGAGGTTATGAAGTGTTTATTTATTAGCTTTTTTCTTTGCTGCAATGTCAGCTGTTGCAGTGAAAAGTACGTCTGTTGATGAGTTGAGTGCAGTTTCGCAGGAGTCCTGAATAACGCCGATGATGAAACCAACACCAACAACCTGCATAGCGATGTCGTTTGGAATATCAAACAGTGAGCAAGCCAGCGGAATCAGAAGAAGTGAACCGCCTGCAACACCGGAAGCACCGCATGCACTGATTGCAGAAAGCAAGCAGAGGATAATTGCACTTGCAAAGTCTACCTGAATTCCAAGAGTGTGAGTTGCTGCAAGAGTAAGGATGGAGATAGTAATTGCTGCACCACCCATGTTGATTGTAGCGCCTAAAGGAATGGAAATTGAGTAAGTATCCTTGTCCAGCTTAAGTTCTTCACAGAGCTTCATGTTTACAGGAATGTTGGCAGCAGAGCTTCTTGTGAAGAAAGCAGTGATACCGCTGTCCTTGAGGCACTTGAGAACCAGTGGGAAAGGATTCTGACGGGTATTTACATAAACGATAATCGGATTGATTACGAGAGCATCAACCAGCATTACTGCTACTAAGAGAACAATAATCTTTCCATATTCAAGTAAGCTCTTGAGACCTGTTGTTGCAATGGAGTTGAATACGAGACCCATTACACCCAGAGGTGCGAATCTGATAACCCATCTGATAACCTGGGAAACTGCTTCGGAAACATCACCAAGGAAATTCTTTGTATTTTCGGATGCTCCTCTGAGAGCAACACCAAGAAGAATCGCCCATGCAAGAATACCGATGTAGTTTGCGTTAAGAAGTGCGTTTACAGGGTTTGATACTACATTGAATACGAGAGTTCTGAGAACTTCACCGATGCCTTCAGGAGGCGCAACGCTGCCTGCTTCCGGGTTGGCAAGGACAAGTTCCACAGGGAAAATGAAGCTTGCAACTACTGCAAGAGTACCTGCAAGGAAAGTTCCGAGTAAGTATAAAATGATGATTGACTTCATGTTAGTCTTCTGTCCTGACTTGTGCTGTGAAATTGCAGACATAACCAGGAAAAATACGAGAACAGGAGCTACTGCCTTTAATGCTCCTACGAATAAGTCACCTAAAATTGTAATACCGCTGAGCTGCTGCGGAGCGATGAGTGCCAATACGATGCCAACAGCAAGACCAAGGATGATCTGCTTAACCAAGCTGATTTTGTTCCAGGCACTTAAAAAATTCTTTAACATAGTTCCTCCAAAATATACATTATTTTTTCTTTTTTTAAAAATGCACGAGAAATATTATAACACAAAAGGATGAAACATTTCCAGTCCTTTTTTCAATAAAAAAGGATGTATACATGATACATCCTCTTAATCTGCCTTAAAAATACCGCAGCCATATAAATGCATTTGAAATCAGAAGCACGATTATGCTGGCAGGAACCATGTACAGACAGTACCTTCCCCATGAAACCTTGTATCCCTTCTGTGAAAGCACTGATATACCGACCACATTAGCCGATGCCCCGATAGGAGTTGCACTCCCGCCGATATCAGTACCCATAGCCAGAGACCATGCCAGAACTGAAAGGTCTGCACCATGCATTGCAGCCAGGCTTTTTATTACCGGAATCATTGTTGCCGCGAAAGGAATATTATCCACAAAGGCACTTGCAATACCTGAAATCCAGATAATAATTGCGGCCATAATCATCGGATTTCCGCCGCTGATGCTGCCTATGAATTCTGCAATTACTTCCAGCGCACCGGTCTGTTCCAGACCTCCCACTACAATAAACAGTCCTATAAAAAACAGCAATGTTTTGTAATCGAGCTGTTTCAGCAGCTTAAAAGATTTTTTTCCTCCGGTCATCAGGGTAAGGACAGCAATAATCACACCGATTGTTGCTACGGTCAGCCCTGAATATGCGTGTGTCACAAGCAGTACTACTGCCAGTGCAAAAATTGCCGCACTGAAATAAAATGCTGCAGGGTCATTAATTTTTACAGGCGGATTATTTTTGTCCGCTGCGATGGTTTCCGTTACCAGAGTTCCCTTCTTTCCTGCCCCTTCACAGCCTGCA
>JAFQHT010000043.1 GCA_017397825.1 Bacillota bacterium
ATGCTGGTGACTACATCGAAGCATACGGTGAAATCACTAAGATCGGTAACACTTCCAGAAAGATGAGCTTCGAAGCAAGAAAGGTTGTTGCTACAAGACCTGACATCTCTGCTTCCGCTGCAGACTTCTTAGAAGAACCAATCGTAGTTGCAAGAGCAACTGGTACTTGCGTAACTCCAAAGGAATGCAAGAGAAAATAGTAATCACGATAATTACTAATACATCTTTTATGAAGAAAGAGCCCGCACGATGTGCGAGCTCTTTTTTCGTTTATCATATATGCTGTTTTCCTGATTAACAGTTTTTAAGGTATTCGACTTCTTCCTTTGTCAGCTTACGGTAGTGGCCTGTTTTCAGGTGGCCGAGACGTATTTCGCCGATGGCGATTCTTTCAAGTTCCTGAACAGGATTTCCCACAGCCGCAAACATTTTACGCACCTGACGGTTCTTTCCTTCGTGGATGGAAATTTCAACTATTGTTGAGTGCGCGTTACCCTTTATAATATTGACTCTTGCACGGGAAGTAACAAAACCGCCGATATCAACACCCTTGCGCAGGCGCGCCAGCTTTTCATTGGAAAGAACACCGGCAACCCTTGCCCTGTATGTTTTGTAAACTTCATGCTTAGGATGTGTGATTCTGTATGCCAGATCACCGTCATTAGTCATAATAAGCGCTCCGCTTGTATTATAGTCCAGTCTGCCCACAGGAAAAAGTCTCGCATCAATATCCTTGACACATTCCATTACAGTAAGTCTGTCCTTGTCATCTTCTACTGTAGTTACCATGCCCAGCGGCTTGTTTATGAGCACATACTCCATCTTTTTAGGTCCGCCGAGGAGTTTGCCGTTTACTTCAACACGGTCACCGTCCTGCACATCGTATCCAGGTTCTTTCATTACTGCACCGTTGATTTTTACATTGCCGTTGGCAATCAGTTCATCGGCTTTGCGGCGGCTTGCGATACCTGCCTGTGCTATATATTTATTTATTCTCATGTGAAAAACTCTCTTTCATCTTATTTGCAAAATTACGCTATGACAGTATATCACAAATGGTTGTAAATGTCCAGCATGCCTGCATCTTCCACTCTCTTCCGGATCAATTCTCTGTCGGTTGTATAAAGTCCAAGCTTTTTCATACGCTCAAAATATTCGCCGCCTGCGAAAGTGAAACGCCGGAAAAGGCCATCCGGCTCGCGCAGCCGGCCGGCGGCGTATGAAAGCAAGTCGCCGCAGGCCAGCTGCGGCGGCAGCGTGATGAGCGGCCTGCCCGCTGCCGCCCGGCCGGCGTTGGCGCCGGCCAGCGAGCCGGTGGTTATGGCCTCAGTGTGCCCCACAAAGAAACCGGACTTTTCGCCTCCAAGGAATAAGTTTGATATGTTTTTTGCGCGCATAAACTCATCTCTTTCGCCTACAGCCATGTACCTCATTGAATTACCTTTGCCTCCTGCATATGGATCAGAAAAACGTACATTTTCAAAGCCCTCTATGCTGCGCAGTTGCTCCAGGTTGAAGTAAGATGTCATCAGCTTGGCCTGCCCCGTATCAATGAGTATTATATTCTCTGCAAATTCTGGCAAAGCATACTGCTGGCAGACTTTCTGGGAAAGTTTACCTCTGTTCACAAGGTCCGCTGGAAGGGGCACTACAGCAAAACCATATTTCTTCAGTTTTTTCCGGAGAGTTTTACTCAATGTGGACTTTTCCAGTTTACATGAACCGCTGAAAGCCCCCATGAGGTCACCGGGCCGCTGCCCTGTCAGATCCGGATTGCCCGCTTTGGCCGTCAGACTGACCCGCGGGCCAAAGGCAGGGCAGCGGAGGATGCACATGGCGCATCCGTTGCCGTGCCCCGCACAGTTTCCCATGGGCCCGGCAGACCCGGTGGCCTCCACAAAGGCATCTCCTTCAATAATTTCCTCTTCATATTTATTTCCGTCTGCTCCGTTCAATACCTTCAGAGCTTTCAGTTTCCGCGGTTCTTCTTTTCCTGTTGATTCTTCAGTAATAACATCCACCGCCCGGCACATGAACCGCAGCTTCACACCCAGACCTGCCAGATACCTGCGCACCTCCGGTTCAATCATGGTCACATCATAAAAACTGGCATGTTTATGTCCGGGAAAATCAACATTCACATGCGTGCTCATTCTGTCGGTTATTTCAAACAGTTCGCCGGCGCCCATGGCAATATTTTCTTCAGCAGCAGTAAACCGCCCGTTGTTACGCATTATACCGCCCACATTTCCAAGGCCAAGTAGCATATCTGTTTTTTCAATAAGTACCGTCTCATGTCCTGCCTTCACTGCCCTGACGGCGGCTGCACATCCTGCCCAGCCGCCGCCTGCAATAACAATTCTGCCCATAAAAAATACCTCCCTTACATTTTATGCAAAGGAGGTTATCCCGGTTCTGGAGGATTATTATCGTTTGCAGGTTACGAGCAGAATTTCCGGCGGGCAGTTGGGCTGATTAATCATGTCAGTATGAATGCAGTGATACTTTCCTTTATCAAGGCCAGCCGCCCAGGCAAGCACCGCTTTACGTTCCTCTGTGCCCTGAGGATGACCCCAGTACATAATCACACAAATCAGTCCGTCCACCTTCAGTATTTCCAGCGCAGCATCCAGAGCCTGCAGAGTTGCTGCACTGTCAGTGGTTATATGTTTGTCTCCGCCGGGCAGATATCCCAGGTTAAACATAAACAGGTTCACCGGTTCTGCCACATATTCCGCTATTTTTTCGTGGGTATCATTGATTACCTTCACATTCTCAAAGCCGGCCTGCATCAGAACTTCCGATGTTGCGTCAGTTGCTGCTTTCTGTATATCAAAAGCATATACTTTTTTACATTTTCCGGCCAGCCAGAGGGTGTCATTGCCATTGCCGCAGGTTCCATCCACAGCAATGGAATCTTCATCGATATATCTTTCGCACAGAGCTTTCGCAAGTTCTGTGGTGTTCTTCAGTATATTAGTGTTCATCAGAGCTGCCTTTCTGTAATTTTACACCTGCGCACAGTAACTCCGTCTTCGTCGGTATATGAACATGCGCCGCAGATGCCCACCCCGCAGCAGATATTTGCGTGGTTCGGTATTATTATATCACTTTTTCTTTCAGGGCGCATCTGCAAAATCTTTTCAGTATAATAGGGCGAGGCAAGAAACATAATCTGCGGGCACCGGTCAATGACCGGAAGCAGTTTTTCCAGATTATGCTGCAGACTGATTTTTTCATACTCCCTGTCTCCCATATAAGTCTCCAGAAAAGCATCAGTAAGTTTATCGCTGTCAATGTACACCGCCCCGTTCAGCCTGCTGCGGATATTAATAAACGGTGCCGCAGCGGTTCCCTTTCCTATTACAAGCACCGGCTTGCCAAAGTCCAGCTTCTCTATATTCAGCAATCCCGCGGCAAAAGGTCCGGAAACAGTCCAGCAATCCCCTCCGGGCCTGAAAAGTTCCATAGTCTTGGGTCCTGCCGGCTGAACGGCAAGTTCTATAAACCCGCTGCCGTTCTCACAGAAAACCTCGCTCCGCAGTACCGACAAAGGTACTTTGTACCCCAGCGAAGTTACCATTATGTAACTTCCCGCTGCCTGGCATTTCTGAGCGAAACCAGCCGGCACCTGCAGACGTACAACTTTAAGCTGCCTGGAATAATCCGCCACCTCCAGAACCGGGGCTTCAACCTCTTTCAGATCTGCCGCCGGCCTGCCGCCGTTCTGCAGAAACTCGTTATAAGGACAGACGCCCTGCCAATGCTGTCCGCAGCTGCAATGTCCTGTCCTGCTCATGGTGCATATGTAACACTGTCCTGCCTCCATCAGAGCACATGGACATCTGCTGCTTCCCCTGTCAACACACTTATATTCCATCCCTTTCGCCCCTTTCCGACATAATTTCAAACCCATAGTCCAGCAAATCATAGGCATCTGCGAACCAGTTGCCGTCATTAAGAACTACTGCAATCAGCTCCACATCACCCCGTTTGGCAGAAGCCACCAGTGTCCGGCCCGACTTTTTTGTAAAACCAATTTTAACGCCGGTGGCACCTTCATACTGGGCAATAGTTTTGTTTTTATTAAGGAAACGTCTGCCCTCCGTGCCACCTGCCCATTCTTCCGCCCCCACAATCTGCCGGAAATCCTCGCGCTTCATAGCCTCTGCCGCAATCAGGGCCATGTCTCTTGCTGTCACATAATGATTTTCATCAAAAAGCCCATGAGGATTAACGAAGTGGCTTCCCCTGCACCCAAGGTCCAAGGCTCGTTTATTCATCATATCGACAAAATTCGACACTCCCCCCGAACTACCGCCCATGCAAGATGCAATTGCCACCGCACTGTCATTTCCCGACTGGAGCATCAGACCATACAGAAGTTCCTCCATGGTAATCCGTTCCCCCGCCTTCAGGTACACAGAGGAACCTTCCACACCCTGCGCTTCGTTGGTAACGATAAGCTCGCAGCTCATATCCAGCCCCAGTTCTTCCAGTTTTTCCAAAGCAATGAGGGCGGTCAGAATCTTGGTGGTGCTGGCCGGATAAAGTTTTTTGTCAGCATCTTTTTCAAACAGCACCTCTCCCGTCGCTGCATCAGCCAGAATTGCACCTGCTGCTGAAATGACAGGGGCGGAGGCCGAAACCGACACATTCTGCTGCGGCGGCGTAAGAATATCTTCATCAGCGTTTACCGATGGACTCAGATAATCCATAAGTCCGCCTATCATGCCGATTGCTGTGCACAGCAATACCACTGTCAAAAATGTAAATTTATTTTTCTTCATAAAAAATACTCCCAACAGCATTTTACTTGCTGATGGGAGTGAATATGATTATTATTTAAAACTCAATTGTCATCTGGCCTTCTGCCACAGGGTCTTTTTCCTCTTCAGCATCTACGTCTACATTGATTGCACTTTCGATGTCATCGATTTCAGGAAGATCCTTTATGGAAGTGAAACCAAAATTCTTAAGGAAAGTATCAGTTGTGCCGTAGAGAATCGGTCTGCCGATTGCTTCAGAACGGCCGACTGCTTCCACCAGATTTTTGTTCATGAGGCCTTCCATAACGCGGTCACACTTGATGCCTCTGATTGCCTCGATTTCGCCCTTTGTAACCGGCTGCTTATATGCAACAATAGCAAGCACTTCCAGGGCTGACTGGCTGAGCCTTTTAGCCTTGACAGGGGTGCAAAGGCGCTCGATATAATCTGCGTTTTCTTCTCTTGTTACGAACTGGAATGCTCCGTTTACTTCCCGGATTACAATGCCGCGGCCTTCCTGCTCATATTCTGCCTGAAGCTCCTTGAAATAATCGTAAGCATCCTGTTTTGATATATTGAAAACATCTGCAGCCATCTTTGCTTCCAGCGGTTCACCCCAGGTGAACATCATGGACTCAAAAGCTGACTTAATGGTTTTTTTACTGTTCATTTATATTATGCCTCCTGTACTTCCTTGTCCTGATATTTTTCCAGAACCGTATCCTCATCAACTCTTTCACCGGCTGACACTTCAATATCGCCGTAGAGAGATTTCTGGTTTACACTGATGACTCTTTCCTTGGCCATTTCCAGCAGTGACATGAAAGTTACCACCACATCATAGCGGTCTTCTTTGTTCTTCACCAGCTCTCTGAAACTGAAAATTTCACCTATCTTGGTGCGGACTTTGTTCAGAATCATGCGGATTCTGCTTTCCATGGTTTCGCGTTCACGTTCGATTTTAGTGTAATGCTTGCGGACCGCCTCTACCTTCTGCTTTTTCTGTATGAAAAGGTTAAAAGCACCGGCAAACTGCTTCAGGTCCAGGCTGAGATACTCGTCCGGATTTTCCAGATACTGAGAAATATCTTCCTGCGGTTTCTCAAAAATTCTCTGTCCCCGTTCTTCCTGCATGGCAAAAATATCCGCAGCTTTTTTGAAACGCTTGTACTCCAGGATTCTTTCAACCAGAGCAGTTCTTGGGTCCTCTTCAATAATAGCATCCCCTGTTTCACTGACTCTCGGAAGTATCATCTTGGACTTGATTTCAATCAGTGTGGCCGCCAGTACCATGAACTCTGTAGCTACAGTCACATCGTGTTCTTCCATGTGCCGGATGTACTCAAGATATTGATTTGTAATTTCGCTGATTCTGATGTCATAAATGCTCATTTCTGCATTTTCAATCAGATAGACCAGCAGGTCGAAAGGACCTTCAAAAGTCTGTATCTTAACTTTGTAGCTCATTTACTGTTTATTCTCCTGTCTGTTGTAATACAGCAGCGCACCAACTACTACAATACAGCCGATAACTTCATTGAGAGAAGGAATCTGGCTGAGGACCACAACCCCTAAAAGAGTTGCAAATACCGGTTCTCCAGCTTCCCATGTGGAAACATAAAGTGAACTTACATGACCAATGCACAGGTTGAAAACTGCATGGGCACCAATCTGGCATACCAGAGCCATACATGCAATGAAAATATAGTCAGAAACCGCATAGCCCAGTACCGGAGTACCTGTAAGAATTACTCCCAGAGTGAAGCAGAGCCAGCAGCTTGAAAAAACCAGCATTACGTAGAAGCGGCCTTCCACGCGCTTTCTTACATGGTCGCCCACAGCAAAATACAGGCCCATGAAAACTGCCGCAAGCACAGCAAAAATATTACCTTTCATTGCAGTATCTCCGCTTCCGAAGGAAGAAAGGTCTGCACCCACAACGATTGCACCGCCCAGCAGCGCCACAAAAATCGCAGCGATTGATTTCAGTGAAACTCTTTTCTTGTATATAAAGATCGTTACCAGCAGAACAACCAGCGGATGAAGGGCTGCCAGCACGGAAGCACCTGCCACATCAGTAAACTTCACAGCATTGAACCATGTGAAGAAGTGAGCAAACAAGAAAGCTCCGGAAATGAAGCACCAGATCAGATCAGTTCTGCTGATGGTTTTAAGGACAGCTCTTTCTTCTTTTTTCATCATGATAGGAATCACGAAGAAAGGCAGGGCAACGCTCAGTCTCACAAAGCCGATGGCCATGGACGGAGCTTCAATGAGGCTTCCGAAAATGCCGGAAGTCGCCCCCGCAAAAACTGCGAAAGCGGTAACGATTTTAGCGTGTTTAGCAATGAAATTAGTTTTTTGTGTAGTATTAGTCATTTTCTTTTATCTTCCTTAAGTTTACGTCGTATGGCGGATAAACTATACCTTTTTCAGTGATTACCGCCGTAATATATTTATTGTCAGTCACGTCAAAGGCAGGATTGAAAGTCTTCACGCCTTCCGGTGCCATAGGCTTTTCGTACCACATTCTGTAGATTTCTTCACCTTTGCGTTCTTCGATTTTAATGTCGTCTCCTGTCGGAGTGTCCAGGTCAATGGTTGATGTAGGAACATACATGTAGAAAGGAATTCCGTATTCTTTGGCGAGGATTGCCACTCCGGAAGTTCCAATCTTATTGGCACCGTCGCCGTTGGCAGCCATGCGGTCACAACCTACCACAACAGCATCGATCCAGCCTTTTTTCATGACGCTGGAAGCCATGTTGTCACAGATAAGTGTCACGTCAACACCCGACTTGTGCAGTTCCCATGAAGTCAGTCTTGCCCCCTGAAGAAGCGGACGTGTTTCATCAGCAAAAACTCTGAAATTATATCCCTGCTGCTGGCCCAGATAAATCGGTGCCAGACATGTACCGTACTTGGCAGTCGCTATAGTACCTGCGTTGCAGTGGGTCAGAATGCCCATGCCAGGTTTCAGCAGCGAAAGACCATATTCACCCATGGCGTAGCATGCGTCTTCATCTTCTTTCTGAATTTTTTCTGCTTCCATGCGGAGAACTTCCTTAACCCAGTGAATCTTCCGTTCCTCAGGAAGCGTGTCACCAAGAGCAATAGCTTCTTCACAGCCGGCAAGATATTCATCCATAACTTTAAGCATGCGCTTCAGTGCCCATGAAAGGTTCACAGCCGTCGGACGCGCACTGTTGATATAACCAGCAGTTTCACGCACCTTCTGTGCGAATTCCGCAGCAGTTTCCGCTTCAATTCCGCGGACAGAAATGTACAGTCCCCAGCCTGCCGCCACGCCGATTGCAGGAGCACCCCGCACTCTGAGATGGTAAATCGCATCCCAGATATCTTCCTTTGTGATTGCTTCTATGTAAACTTCTTCTCCCGGAAGTTTTGTCTGGTCCAGAATAAGCAACTGGCCGCCGACAAATTTTACCGGAGCAATATCAAATACTTTCACTTTTCAAGCCTCCTAATCGTAGTAGTCAACTGCAGGCATGCTGCAGATTTCGTCAGTCTGTATTTCAGCCGTAATAATTAAAAATTCCATGTAATCTGCATAGGTCAGAACCACTTCCCCTGTATACATATTTTCCATACCTGCAATGTCACTGAAGCCAGGCGCACCCATCAGTTCAACCATATAATAACTGATCATCTGGTCATCATTGTTCCAGAATGCGTCTTCGTCTCCAGTCAGGTATGTAATCATATCATAAACACTGTCAATTCCCATTGCATGGGCCAGATTGTCGTTCATGCTCCAGAGCTGACCATAAGTTTCGTCAGAAAGCTCCCACTCAACATCATCAAAAACTTCAACGTCCGGGTAAGTAAGCGAGCCGAAGAAATCATATTCCATGTCACGGGTCAGAATTCTGTCCACAGCCTCGATATTATCCATTACGTATTCTTTATCTGCATTTTCTGCTTCCACAGAAACTGAATAATCAGGCTCAGATGAGCTGTAATCAAAAGCATCCCCCACCAGATTTCCAGCCAGGGAAATCAATAAAGGAATTACTGCAATGACAACCGCAGCGATAATCTTTCCCATGCCTTTTGGCAGTTCAATTTCTGAATTGGCAGCAAGATTTCCAAAAGTGTCCTTAAGCTTCTGCTTTGCGCTGGCTGCGGCTACGGAAGCATCAAGATTTTTCATTCTGCGACCATGTTTTTCAATAAAATGGTCGGCATCTCGGTTATCTTCGATGTCGTCCTTGTAACATTCATAATTCTTTTTGCGCTGAGCCTTGGTCATCGGTGCAGCAGATCCCATGAGCACGCTGTAAGCGTACTTGGCCTGTGACATTTTTTTCGCCACATATTCCGGGTCGTCTGCATAGTCCGGCGACGAAAGGCGGGCCATCCTGCTTTCAAAGGCTTTTTTAATCTGCTGATTGGTCGCACCCTGCTGCAGTCCCAGCGCTCTGTAATAATATTTCTTATCCATTTTCCCTCTTTTCCCCAACAAATGCTATAACGGTTTCTTCAATCTTTACAACACTTTAATCGATATATTATATCACAAATCAGGCCAGCTTGTCGAGCACTCTGAGCAAATCACCGAAAACCCCGTAAGCAGTCTGCTCAATCTCAGGGTCATGCTCAACGACTGTCACTTTCTTCATAAGGTCAGTGGTTATGGACACGATGGAAGTAGTGCTGTTTACAGTTGCCAGCAGGTCTGTGCGGTCCACAAGTGTTGGCTGAACAGATGCGCGAACGGTTCCGTTGGCGTCCCGCGTACCCTTGCACACAAGCTTGATGATTTTGTTCTGAGCGCGGGCAGCTTCAATATCTTCGTAAGTTATGTCCTCAATCCCCTTGCGGTCAACCTGGTCAGGGGTGATTCCCGCGTCCATGAGCACATTGAGAAGTGCTGTAATCTTGGCAGCGGCGTCATATCCTTCAATGTCCATGGCAGGGTCCGCCTCCACGAATCCGAGGGCGCGACCTCTTTCCATGATGTCATCATAATCGCAGCCTTTTTCCATCTCTTCCAGGATGAAGTTGGTGGTGCTGTTCAGAATGCCGGATACTTCAGTAACCTTGGCAAACTTAAGCGTGTGCTCAACCAGATTGAACACAGGAGTACCGTCCATCACAGTAGTTTCGTAGAAAAAGCATACGCCGGCTTCCTTTGCCATGTCAGCAAGGCGGCGGAAATGCCACGCAATCGGTCCCTTGTTTGCAGTGATTGCGTGTTTTTTGCGGGCAAAAGCGCCCCGTATGTGATCGGTGGCAGGCTGGCCGGTGAAGATGTTAAGGGGCGTCATTTCGCACACCACATCATAGTCGGCAGTTTCCACGATTTCCATAGTGGTAAGTGAGCTGAGACCTCTTTCCGGTGCGAACTTACCGTCCTTTTCAATATCGTCTATCGCCGATGCGATATCGATACCTTCCGGACATACCAGATTACCCCTTGAACCTGTTGCAATCGCAACCACTTTCACATCTGTATCATATTCAGCTTTTATTTCTTCATGTTTTTCCAGGAGCAGCTTCCCGAAGGCGCGTCCTGCGTTTCCGAAGCCCAGCAGGGCAAGTTTTAATTCTTTCATATAAAGTACCTTCCTTTGTATTGATTTTACCAATTTGTGCTGGTGTTTTCAACCATTATAGAGTACAATTAACACATAAAAGATAACGGAGGTAATTCTTATGAAATTCTACATAGTTGATGCTTTCACACAGGAAAAATTCGGCGGCAATCCTGCCGGAGTAGTTATTCTGCCTGACGGTGCAGACTTCCCGTCTGACGAGCTCATGGTAAAGACAGCCGCAGAGCTCCGCTACTCGGAAACCGCTTTCATCAGAAATCTCGGCGGCGGCGAGTTCAATGTCAGATACTTCACACCTGCTGCAGAAGTTGACCTTTGCGGGCATGCTACTATCGCGTCCTTCAAGGCGCTCCTCTACGCAGGAATTATTGAAGACAACGCAAAATATATCAACCACACTCTTTCCGGCGATCTGGAAATCGTGGTCAATAATGGCTTCATCCTCATGGACATGGCAAGCCCTGTTAAAATAAACGAAATCGCTGACGAAGCAGGCCTTTCAGAGCTTTACACTATCATGGGTCTTGACTATGCAGACCAGAAAGCGCGTGGTCTTGACATGATTCCGCAGATGATTTCAACAGGCCTTCCTGATATTATGATGCCGGTTGTAAATCAGGCTGACCTGGAAGCAATCGCACCGAACTTCCCTGCACTTTCAGACCTTTCCAAGAGATACGAAGTTGTGGGCGTACACGCTTTCACTCTCGATGGCGATGATGCAACATGTCACGTAAGAAACTTCGCACCTCTTTATGAAATCGACGAAGAAGCTGCAACAGGAACTTCCAACGGTGCCCTTACTTACTACGGCTACCTCAACGGTTTCGTCAAAGATGGCGACGACTGCAAATTCATCCAGGGAGAAAAAATGCAGCGTCCATCCCAGATCCTTTCAAACATCAAGGCTGCCACAGACTCCTGCAAAATCAAAGTCGGCGGCGATGCAGTGATTCTGGCAGAAGGCGAAATCCACATTTAGCTTCCGAAAAGCGGTTAGATTGTCCAATCAAAACAATCGATTAGCAGCAGTGGGTGATCAGATGACACCCACTTTTTTATTTTTTGAAGAGGAAACATGAATTGGTATATTGTCGGTAAAAATTACATAAAATGTCCAACAGCCTTGATTTTCACAAAATTCAGGACATGCATACCGGTTATTTATATGCCATGCTCAATCTCAATAACATGATTCCTGAAAATATTATAGCATAACAAAAATTCCGGCTTGCCAATCGGCAACCGGAATTTTTTAATATTTTGGATTATTTAATTATTTACTCCATGTTCTTGCTGCGTACTTGCACTGCTTAAGTTCAGTTCTTGCAACGAGTTTACCTTCTGCATCGTAAACCTGAACACGGGCTTTGTAGTAGTACTTGGTACCCTTCTTGCCGCCTGTCTGAGTGTAAGTAGTAGTGCCCTTGATAAGTCTGGAACTGTACTTGGAGGACTTCTTTGTGGATCTGTAGAAGTTGTACTTCACAGTAAAGCCTTCAGCTTCCAGAGCTTCGATAATAGCCTTGTCGCCCGCATCAAGCTTCAGAGTTACCTTGACATTCTTCTTGGCAGTCTTCACTGAACGTGCCACCGGAGAAAGATCTGCTAAAAGTTCCTTCACTTCTTCTGCAGTCATTGTCTGTTCTTCTGCTTCCAGACCGATTTCGTCAGCATCAACCAGCGCAAAAGTGGAGAAGTGAGGAGTATCGAATCTGTAATGCTTCTTGCCGTTAACAATCACTTCCTGACCCTTAAGGTGTTCAATCTTGCCATCGTCGCCGATGTGGATTGCCGCAACCTTCTTGCCTGTCAGCTTAGAAGGAATTTCAACGGTTACAGTTGCCTTACCTTCGTTGAACAGTGAAATTGTCTTAGTTCCGGACTTGATAACAAGCTGGATAACGTGGCCGTTTTCACCGGCTACTTCCTTGTGAGCTTCGGTTGGCTTAGCAACTTCGATAACTTCCAGAGTTACTGTGCTGCCTGTTGCTTCTGCTGCTACAGTCTTCAGAGTTTCTCTGTCAAGAGTTACAGTTGCGTTTTCAGTCTTCACTGTGAGAGCAGCTTCAGTCTTTTTTACAACATCCTTTACAGTAGTTGTATCAAGCTGAACCTTAACGTTTGCTGCACCCTTGGTGTCGGATTCAGTTACCTGAACCACGATTTCAGCAGACTTGTTTTCAGTCGCCTGCTTGATGGTTTCAGTTACATTTTCCTTAGTAACAGTTGCAGTTGCTGTGGAACCGGAAACAGTTACTTCTGTTGGGGTAGTTGTAGTGCTGGTAGTTTCACCTGCTTCCTTGCCGGTAATAACTTCAGTCGTTTCTTCTTCCTTAGGAAGTGCGCCCATGTCCTTAGCATCACTTTCCTTAGTGTAGTCATCAGTATAGTGGAATACGACACTGTCATAATTATCAAGATAGTATGCACTTACACCAATTTCAGGATATTTGCCATTTACTGTGTATTTCCAGCCAGAGAATTTGCCATTATCGAATTCCGCCAGATTTACGTTATTATATTCAACAGCATAAATATATGATGAACCATACTGTCCATACCATCTTCCATAGATTGTAATGTTAGTATTATCTTCATCCACCTTCTTCAGAAGATCTTCTACTGTAGAATTCTTTGGCAGAGTATAAGAGCCGCTGACCCATGTAGTTAATCCGCCAGTTGCCATAGTATGAGTCTGACCATCATCTCCATGAAGCGTATCACCGAGAAGTCTGAAACTTACAGTTATTTCATTTTTCTGGTTTTCGTTAATTTTTTCAAGAACGACAACGATAAGTTGTGTTTTAGCTGCACCATAGGATACAGTTACTGTCTTCTGACCACGTGTCTTGCTCTCAAAGCCTGTGATTATAACATCTTTAGCATCAATCACTTTTGCAGTATTATCACTATAGTATGCAGTAATAGTTGCATTTCCGAAGTTGAATGAATCGCCAATATAATAGTCTTTAGTATATTCGTCTGAAATTTCTAACTTGTATACTACAGGATCCGTTGTGTGAACAGGATAATTATCCCCAGTTGTCCAGTTATGCAAACTGGATTCCGCCTGATTAAGAAGTGCTGTAACAGTTCCATCCTTAAACTGAGCAGCAGTCATGGCCTTAGCCAGATTATCTGCATCAATGCCTGTAGGGTCATCTGTACGGTTTGAGTTTGCTTTAGAAAGCTGAGAATATGTGCTTTCATTTAATTTTTTAAGTTCCGTATCAATTACAGAAATATCATCTTTTGCAGTGTTGATGTAGTATGTTCCGTTCTTCCAAACAGGAGTATTCTTAATATTGTCTGAGCTTGAGTCAACAATCTGAACCATACCGATGCCGGATGCAGCACCACATGAGTCGACGTAGTAGTTATTTTCAATTACATTGAACTTATTCAGTGACTTCATGTAACCGATAATACCACCCTTGATACCGCCTTCTGCAGTAGCCGTTACTGTGCCATAGAAATGGTTGTTTCTTACGAAACCACCTCCGTTATCCCAGCACTGAGAAACACCGCCTTCGCCACCGAACACTCCGCCTACGTTAGTTGCACCTGTAATTTTGCCAGTTACGAAACAGTTATCAATAATTACGCATGGTGCATTTGGTGCAGAGTGAGATTTATATCCGCCGCCTACAATGCCACCTGCGAATTCTCCGGTAGCTACAACTTCACCGTGGAAACTGCTGTTAGTAACGGAGAAAGGTCCCATTGCTTCGCCTTTTGTGCCTACTAAACCACCAACATTATCTTTACCATTAACTGTTGCATAACTTGTGCAGTTGAATACTGTACCGTTGAAACGTCCCGCAAGAGAACCGATACCGCCTAAATCTTCATTAACCTCATACCCTATGGTTACACCTTTTTCAACAGTGCAATTCTTAATTTCAACTGTATTTCTTGCTGATGCATTACCACCAATTAACCCAGAACCTAATGTTTTTGTTCCAGAAAGAATAGTAACATTATCAATTGTAGCAGTCGCCGGAATTCCTGTATTGGATTCTCCATCTGCACCATAGTCTACAGTATAATTGTCAATTAAGCCTTCGCCAGCAATTTTAGTGCCATATATTTTGAGATTCTTTATAGTCGCATTACGAACATAACCAAATAACGGTTTCCCACCTTCTGCAACCGTAATTTTGTGGCCGGCTCCGTCAAAAATCCCACTGAATGGATTAATCATCATGCCAAGCTCCGGATCTCTTTTATATGGCTTTAATGAGCCAATCGGTTCCCATTCTAATGGCAGTTCAATGTCAGCTGCAAGTCTGAAGTTGGTTCCATCCAAGGAATATCCCGTAGCCCCAGGACGCGCCATGTCAACAGTTGCTCCTGCCCTGTTTACTAATGCCTGAATGTATTCCAGATCGGCAAGGGTCTCGATCAGGAAAGGCTCCTCAGCAGTACCCTTACCCTCCAGATTGTCACCAATCAGATCTGAATAAGGCTTATATGTGACAGCCTTCGTTTCGCTGACTGCACTATAGATATTACCGTCATATTCCATCGTTACCTTGGCGTAGTAATACCAGGTACCGGCGGGCTTACCTGTGGGCACGTTCGGTGCATCCGCTCCGCTATACCACTGAGTATTATAGTCCACCGGGGCGCTTGTGCTGCCCAAAGAGCCGGGGTTGTATTCCCAAACAAGTTCGCCGCCTTCAGCAGCGTTCTTATCGGTGCAATAAAGCTGAACGACGATGTCGTTGAAAGTTATAAAGTCAGTGGTTTTGGCAACAATATCGAAACGGCCGGGAGAACCGTATTCATAGTAATCTCCATCGCCGCCGGAGGTAATCTCTACCGTGGGATCGTTGACATTTGTCAGGTTCGTGATAATAACCGCAGTATCAGAGGTTGTGGTATAAGTTTTATCACCAACAGTGTTAGTTACAACACAATGATATTTGGTTGTGCTTGCATAACTGGTAGGAACGGTGTAGTTCTTTTCCGTTGCACCACTGATAGGATACATCGCCAGCACACTACTATTGCCATTATTACTGTACCACTGATAACTTAAATTTTGATTCGACTTTTCTTCTACATCAACAGAAAGCTTAACAGAATCATTCTTATTGCATGTCGTGCTAGAAGGCTGAGTTGTAATGACAGGAAATGCATCTGTTTCCTCAATGTTAAGATTGAAAGAAGAGCTGTTTGCCACACCATTGCCTGCATATTCAACTCTTACCGGAACGGTGTATTTGTCGCTTCCTTCTACATTTGCATAATCGGACAGTTTGATAGTTGCGGTGTCGGATTCAAGCTTGTTCTCTCCAACGTAAATGTTAACACTAAAGTCTTTGAGGCTGCCATTTTTCACAGTGAATGTCAGTATCTCAGTATTCGGCTTAATAAGTGCCACAATCTCGTCTATCAGTTCCGTTGCCCTGATAAAGGATTTGAAGTCAGGGTCTGTAAGTACACTACTTCCGTTCTCATAAGTAAGCGTCATGTTGGCGCCCACACCTGTAATATGGACAGTACGGGTTACCTTGAAGGTATATTCCTCTGCGGAAGCATCCCACTGGTTATCGTTCCTTTTGCCAACAGTCAGCTTCATTTCAACTTCCTGTCCCACAGGGAACTTACCCATCTGAGATACAGTCAGGCTGGTTCCCTGGCTGGTGATTTTTACAGGCTCTGCGCCGCTACTTTCGGAAGAATCGCCGGGCAGGCCGGGGAGACCGGGCAGCGCGGGCAGGCTGCCTGCATTGCCAGAAGACAATACAGAAACGCCATTCACGGTTAAATCTGCATAGATATCATTCGTCTCGCTGCCCTTTTTGGCAAGGTCAAGCGTGAAAGATGTAGTAGCTTCGGCAAAACTTACCTTATAAATGCCGCTCTCAATACTTGTTTTTTTGCTGTCGTACCCTTTAAGCGTGCCACTGGCCAGGTATACGGATTCGGCAAAGATAGCATCGCCCCCTGCGGTTGCTCCACCTTCGGTATCATCACCGCCACCACCTGCACCCTCAGGACTTACACAGATTACAACTGCAAGCTTTCCGTCCTGCTGGCAAGTATCGCTGTTAGCAGTGAAGAACACATAGTATTTGCTGCTGTCTTTCTGTTCATAGCCGTTAATTCCAATTGTTTCAACAGGCTCAATCATGCTGGCGAAGAATGTGTATGCACCCTCTCTCCAGAAGCCGTACTCATCGCCATAGACATCTACCATTGTAAAGCCATCATTGCTGAACTGCAGATCAACAACATCTTGCTGTGCTCCTTCAAAGGAACCATTAACCTCAACTACGTACCAGCTTTCTGCTGTGCAGCTTTCACTGTCAACAGTTGCTACACTTACATTCTCCAGTAACTTAACATTTGCAGAAGTGGTGCTGTTGTAAGTTGCACCTGTTAGTGCCAAAGCATCACTCTCTGCACCTTCAGGACTTACACAGATTACAACTGCAAGCGTTCCGTCCTGCTGGCAAGTATCGCTGTTAGCAGTGAAGAACACATAGTATTTGCTGCTGTCTTTCTGTTCATAGCCGTTGATTTCAATTGCTTCTGCAGGCTCAATCATGCTGGCGAAGAATGTATATGCACCCTCTCTCCAGAAGCCGTACTCATCGCCATAGACATCTACCATTGTAAAGCCATCATTGCTGAACTGCAGATCAACAACATCTTGCTGTGCTCCTTCAAAGGAACCATTAACCTCAAC
>JAFQHT010000044.1 GCA_017397825.1 Bacillota bacterium
AGCAGAATTAGAGAATTATATTGATTATTACAACAATCATAGAATTTCTCTCAAACTAAAAGGAATGAGCCCGGTACAATACCGAACTCATTCACATTCAATTTAATATTTAATTTTGTCTAATCTTTTGGGGTCACTTCAGCTTACCGTCCTTTTTCATTGCATAATGATTATTCTGTCATTTTTTCCTGCTTTACCTTGTGGTCGATGATGTGGCGGGAGGCCAGCTCCTTGCGGACATCTTCGAGGGAAATGCCCTTTTCAACCATCATAACCATCACGTGATATGCCAGGTCGGCGATTTCGTAGATGGTTTCTTTTTTGTCATCGGCCTTGGAGGCGATGATCACTTCGGTGGATTCTTCACCGATTTTTTTCAGTATTTTGTCGATACCTTTCTGGAAAAGGTAGGTGGTGTAGGAGCCTTCAGGCATGTCGGTTTTGCGGCCCTGAAGAAGCTCATAAAGTCCATCCATGGAAAACTCATTCTTGCCTTCGACCTTGTAGAGTGGCTCGAAGAAGCATGATTCGCTGCCGGTGTGGCATGCAGGACCGTCTTTTTCAACCATTACTACCAGAGCATCTTTGTCGCAGTCAGCGGTGATCGAGACGATGTGCTGGTAGTTGCCGCTGGTTTCGCCTTTGAGCCAGAGTTCGGCGCGTGAGCGGCTGTAGAAGCAGGTCAGGCCTTTTTCCATGGAGATTTCAAGGCTTTCACGGTTCATGTATGCCAGGGTGAGAACCTGTCTGGAAAGGGCATCCACAACAATTGCAGGGATGAGCCCGCGGTCATCAAATTTTAATTCGTCAATATTTATCATGTCTATAACCTCACAGTAATACCGTTTTTATCTAAATCTTTTTTAAGGTCTGCGATGGCAACTTCCCCGAAGTGGAAGATGGATGCAGCAAGACCTGCAGACACTTCAGGAACCTCATTGAAGAGGGTGGTGAAGTCGCTGATGCTGCCTGCACCGCCTGAAGCGATGACAGGGACTGAAACCACTTCGCATACTGCCTTGAGCATTTCAAGATCGAAGCCTTTTTTCACGCCGTCAGTGTCAATGGAGTTTACCACAACTTCGCCGGCACCGGCTTCCACGCAGCGCTTAATCCAGCTGATTGCTTCCATGCCTGTATCTTCGCGGCCGCCTTTGGCGAACACATGAAACTCACCGTCAACCCGCTTCACATCCACAGAAAGAACCACGCACTGGTCACCGTATTTTTTCGCAGCCTGGCCGATAAGGTCAGGGTTTTTAATTGCGCCGGAGTTTACGCTGACTTTGTCTGCACCGCACTTGAGCACCCGGTCAAAGTCCTCCAGAGTGTTGATTCCGCCACCCACTGTAAGCGGAATAAAAATCTGTGATGCCACTTCAGTCAGAATATCGGTGAAAAGTCTGCGCTCCTCGAAAGAAGCAGTTATGTCATAAAAGACCAGTTCGTCAGCACCATTGTCGCTGTAGTACTTTGCCAGTTCAACGGGTGATGATACGTCATTTAAATCTTTAAAGTTGACCCCTTTAACCACGCGGCCGTTTTTTACGTCCAGGCAGGGGATAATTCTCTTGGTTATCATTGGGATACCTCCAGGGCTTTGGCGAGGTCAATGGCGCCTGTGTAGTAGGCTTTGCCGATGATTGCGCCGTAAAGGTTCATTTCGGCCAGGGCTTTTACATCGTCAATGGACGATACTCCGCCTGA
>JAFQHT010000045.1 GCA_017397825.1 Bacillota bacterium
ATTTTAATGAACGATGTAGAAAAATTTATTGAAACCAATAATCTGCATGATTCGGAAGATATTGATTCACTTCTTGAACTGGCATCACTGGTTAGGGAGCTGATTGGCAGCAGGCAATACGAAGAAATAAACAAAGTCCTTAATTATACAATCAGCCAGGGTTTCTACGAAGGTTTTTCATGGGCGGCCGGAATTTTGCAGGAAGAACTGGAAAAAGATGAATGCGGACTGGAAAGCTTTGAGTGCATTATCGGCAAATCCATACCGGATTTCGACCAATTTATACAAATACTTCAGGTGGACTTCAGACCTTCAGATCTCGGTTATGAAACAGTCTGCGACAATAACGGTGAAGTAGAATCTTTCTTCAACAATATCACCTACAAAACCGGCTTCGAGAACATATATCTTGCTTCTTCCGAAAACTTCGACACCAAGGACAATGATTATATTCAGTACAAGCTGATTTTCAGGAGAAAATAAAAAAGCGGACAGTTGCTTTTCAGATGCAGCCGTCCTTTTTTGTTGCTATCTTTTCGTCTATTATGTTGACAATATGTGCATAATGGCATTATAATATACATAAAATATGACCATGGAGGTGGTAATATGAGCACGACAAATCTTAACATCCGTACTGATAAAAATGTAAAAATAGCCGCAGAAAAAATCTTTGAAGAACTTGGACTTAATATGACCACAGCAATCAATATCTTTCTCAGACAGACTATCCGCGAAAATGGCATTCCTTTCGAACTGACCCTTAACACACCAAACAGTGTGACCATGGCTGCCATTGAAGAAGGACAGCGCATCGCCTGTGATGAAAGTGTAAAAGGTTACACCGACATGGAAGAATTAAAGGCGGCACTGGAGGATGAAGTATAGAATTAAGTTCACAAGCCAGTTTAAAAAAGATCTTAAACTGGCAAAAAAGCAAAACAAAAACACTGACAAGCTTTTTGAAGTTATTGAACAGCTTGCCAACGGAGAAACCCTGAATGAAAACTACCGCAATCATTATCTGATCGGCAACTACAAAGGTTGGCAGGAGTGCCATATTGAACCTGACTGGCTGCTTGTTTATGAGATAATTGACGATATGCTGATACTTCTTTTGTACCGTGTAGGAACACATTCAGAGCTTTTCGGCAAATAATGCAGAAAAGCGGACAGCTGCCTTTTATATGCAGCTTGTCCGCTTTTAATTTTTAAATATTAACTATATCGAACCACTATATCAGTCCCACAACCACATACCCCCCTGCGCTCACAACCGCGGCGATAACCGCATAAGGCAGACTGGTACGCACCAGACTGAAGTTGTTCACGCCGGTCCCCGCCGCAATCAGGAACACCGGGTCAGCGTAGAGGCATGTTGTGAAACCGAAGATTACACCTGACATCATGGCACCGATAATTATTGCAGGATTCATGCCCATAGCCTGAGCCAGCGGCATAAAAATCGGAATGGCAATGACCTGGGTCAGCCAGTAACCACCTGTGGCGAAAACTGTGGCTCCAACCAGCACAAATGTCAGCAGAGGCAGCAGCCAGGCCGGAATTGTGCTTCCGATACTGCCTATAAGTATTTCGAAAAAGCCCAGTTCCTTGTTTGCTGAGCTCAGCATGAATGCAAAGCAGATTACTATGGAAAGAGTACACATGGACTTGGCACCTTCAAAAAACAGGTTGAAAAAGCGGCCGGGCGTCATGATTTTCTGGCTTATGTACATGAGTGCAGACACAGCAATGGCCGCAATGATGCCGTATGCCAGATCGTTGTCGTAAATCATGGTCACTGCTATAAGGCTGCCTATGGGAATTATTGCGTTGAGCGCGCTGGATGGTTTGTCATTCTCAGGCATGTCCATATCTATTATGCTGTTTTCAGTTTTTTCTTCACAGACAGGACTGCCGCCGGAGGCCACGCGGCCGTAAGAGGCTTTGAGCATGCCGGTCTTGGGGAACAGCCCGAAAATCAGCAGGATGCAGATTACCACGCTGAGCAGAGGGAAAAACATGTACGGCAGGCCCGCTATATAGTCGGTGTATCCGACGCTCTGTTCAGAAAGCAGGCCGACTGTGAATGCCGTCCAGCTTGAAAACGGGATGAGCACGCAGAACGCTCCCGCCAGTGTATTGGTCTGATAAGCCAGATGCTCCCTTGGAATTCCGCAGCGGTCAGTGGTTTCGCGCAATACGAAAGGTGTGGTCAGTACACTTATATAGTCATCTACGAAAGTGGCGATGTTGAGAAAAACAGCAGCAAGCATGGCCGCTTTCGGTCCTTTTATGCGGCCAGAAAGCAGGTCCGCGAAGCCCAGCATTGCTCCCGATTCCTGCAGAATCTTAATGAGGCCCCCGAAG